>CAMQTN010000057.1 GCA_947037115.1 uncultured Lachnospiraceae bacterium | reverse complement strand
ACACTTCTAGCTTCGTCGGCAGCGTCAGATGTGTATAAGAGACAGCTTCATCCTCACGTAAGCGCCTGCGCTTATATTAAATAGTATATCCCAGCGGCAACCTATCATTTGTTTGTCTAAGGAAATTCACTATAGAAAGGAAAATACCCATTATGCCAACACAAAATCTGGTGGAAACCCATAATCTCACAAAAAAATACGGCAAAGTCCGCTGTGTCGATTCCGTCAACATGCAGGTCTCACCCGGTGCAGTCTACGGCTTTCTTGGGCCAAACGGCGCGGGAAAGTCCACTACCCTGAAGATGATTCTCGGACTCGCCAAACCCACTGCCGGGAACATTACGCTTTTCGGCTCGCCCGTCAATGAGAAAAACCGCATCAAACTCCTGTCACAGACCGGCTCACTGATCGAATCGCCCAGCTATTACGGCCATCTGACCGGAACGGAAAATTTACAGATCATTCAGACACTAAAGGGCTGCTCTGAAAAGGACATCGACAAGGTTTTAAAAATTGTCCGCCTGGATGGGGCCCGGGGAAAGCTGGTCAACCACTATTCTCTCGGTATGAAACAGCGTCTCGGCCTTGCCGCCGCCCTCCTTGGTTTCCCCAGGCTCCTAATTCTGGACGAACCGACAAACGGCCTCGATCCGGCCGGCATTCAGGAAATGCGCGAGCTGATCTGCGCGCTTCCCTCTGAATACGGTATTACGGTGGTAGTCTCCTCCCATCTTTTGAGTGAAATCGACCAGATGGCTGACCATGTGGGAATCATCCGCAAGGGCGAGCTGGTCTATCAGGATACTTTGGAGTCCCTTCATGCCCATGCAAGGGAACAGATTGCCCTCCGGGTCAGCCACACCACTATTGCTGCCGACCTCCTGCGTCAGGAGCACATAGAGGTATCGCAGGAGGAAGACTATCTCCTGCTGCCCATGCTGGATGACGATCAGGTGGCCGGTCTTTGCAGACAGCTCATTGCGCAGAATATATCCCTTTACCGCATTGAAAAGCGCGAAAAGAGTCTGGAGGACATCTTCCTCTCTCTGACCGGAAAGGAGAGCAGTTTATGATTACCTTACAGATGGAATTTAAAAAGATTAGAAGAAAAAAGATTGGCCTGACCATGTGCGCCCTGATTGGTATTCAATTTGCATGGCTCCTCTGGGCAACCAACAACCCCAGTGAGGCAGAGCTGCTTCAAGGCTGGCTTGGCCATCTTCAGTCACAGCCCCTGTTATGCGCCATTATGATGCCCACCATTATGTCGGTGCTGGCTTCCCGCCTTGCAGATGTAGAACACAAGGGCAATACCTACAAACAGTTGAAAACCTTAAGACCCGCGGGCACACTCTATCTCGCAAAGGTACTCTGCGGCTTTCTCTTTATAGTCACCATGACTGCCGCCAACTTTCTTTTTCTGCTGTTTCTTGGGTACCAGTACGGCTATGTGGGAAATCCTGACCCGAAGGCCTACCTGTCCGCATTCCTTTTACAAATTGCCTGCTGCCTCTCACTGTATCTGCTGCAGCTTGATTTATCCATGCTGTTTTTTAATCAGATGATCCCAATGACAGTCGGACTGTGCGGCTCCATGCTTGGTGTCATATTGATGTACCTGAAAACATACTCTTTCCTTCCCTGGGGCGGCTTCCTCTCCTCTGCACTGGTGAGGATGGACTGGAACCCGGATACAAGAGTGATCACATACTACTATCGGGAGTTTTCCCCAATCGAACTTTTTGCCCTGGCAATGATTTTTATCTGGATCGCCGTTTTTTATACCGCAGGCAGAATTTTATTCACCCGGAAAGAATCATAAAAAGAACACTTGATTAACCCATATTTTGAAACGGAGGTAGTTATGAAAACATCTTACCTGAAAGCTGTCCGCGCGGAACAGATCAAGCTGAAACGGAGCCCTGTATGGCTGGCATTTATCGCGCTTCCTATGATATCCGCCTTCTTCGGCACCTTTAACTATCTGCTCAATATTGAGATATTAAATAGTGAATGGTTCAGTCTCTGGACCCAGCATTCTCTCTTTTTATGCTATTTCTTCATGCCCTCACTGATCGGCACGTATTGCTCCTATCTATGGCGTCTGGAGCATACCCGCCACAACTGGAACAGCTTTTTGACCTCTCCCATACCACTCTCTGCCCTGTATTTCGGTAAGCTGTCCCAAGCCGTATTTATGACAATACTCGGAAACCTGTGGATCTTTTTCCTGTACTATGTCTGCGGCAGGCTCTCCGGCCTTAGCAGCCCTTTCCCGAAAGATGCCGCAAGCTGGTTTCTCTTCGGCACAATCGGCGCAGTGACAGTCTGCTGTGTACAGCTCTTCTTCTCCCTGATCATCCGCTCCTTCGCGATTCCGATCGGCATTGCCATGGCCGGCGGCATCCTCGGACTTCTGATGACCAATAAAGGGCTGGGCCTCCGCTACCCCTACTCTCTTTACTGCGTAGGTATGCGTGCCAACAACCCGAATCTGGAATTGGATGTTTCAGCTCTTCTGTCCAATTCTGCCACCTACATCCTCATCTTTGTGGCACTGTCCATTTTCTACCTGCACAGGCATGAAATATCTGCCAGCTAACTGCGGAGCTGCTGATTCAGCAGCTCCTTAAGCGCCACGTCACCCACACTCACCCAGGCATCCTCCTCCTCGGCATTTAACCCAAGGTACTCCCGCAGCGTGTCGGTCGTGTCGCTGAATCCCCACTCCTGACTGTAACTGTCGATTTCCTCAAATTCGATCTCGCCCGCCAGATATTTCTCCTTAAATCTCTTTTCCATTATTTCAATCCGTCCTCCCGCGCCTTTTTCTCCACCATCTCATAGGTCGGTGTGGGAACGCCGTATTTCTTTCCCATCCGTACCACCTCGTAGATCAGCCCGTCAATCTCAGAAGATTTTCCCGCGTAAATATCCCGCTGCATGGAAGTGCTCGCCGTTGGATTGAGGGCATCCAGTATCTGTAAATTGGTGGTCACAATGTCTACCAGAAAAGGCACATCCATCGCCACTGCCAGCGCGTCAATTTCCTTCATCAGTTTCACAAACGTATCCCTCGGCTCCCCGGTCTTCTGCACTTCTCCCGCAGAAACATGATAGTAGAGGCCGCAGGCCGCCATAGGCGATACATAGGCAAATTTCTGCAGGGCGTCCCTCTGTATGTTCTCCGACAGCACGCCGTCGATCCCGCTCTCTTTCAAATCCTTCGCCACTTCAAAAAGTTCGGGGCGAAGTTCCTCCTGCTTCCGCACCCCGTACACCACCCGGAAAATATCTCCGTTCTGCCAGATTGTCCCCGGCTCCTTAATCTGGGCCGCAATGTAGATACAGCCGTCCGTCACCAGAAGTTCCGGCAGTTTCTCCTGCATTCTGCCGCCCGTGCCGTATATATTTAAAATGGGAATGACAACCGTTGACTCCTTTGCCACCCGCTTAATGAAGGGAATCGTCTCCTCCAGAGAATATCCCTTCACACAGACAAAGATCACGTCCGGCTGTCCGTCATAATGTTCCATATCCGTTGCCTTGATTGGGTTCACGGTGTAATTGCCCTTCTTCGTGGTCTCCATCTTAAGACCTTCTTCCTGCATCTTTTTTAAATGTGCGCCCCTCGCAATCAAAGTCACGTCCTTGCCCGCCTCTGTCATATATGCACCGATACTGCCCCCTGTACCGCCTGCGCCGACCACCAAATATTTCATGATACCCTCCTCCTGATCTTTCTGTATTTCATTCATGGATCTGCTTGAAACTACGATAATGCCTGACGATTTCCAGTATAACACAAAATATGGATTAAATGACAATTAGAAAACATACTTTCGCAGACTACTACAAAAAGAAAGCGCCGCATCTGCAGCGCTCCCCTTGTCTTTTATGAATTTCTCCTACTGAACGGAAAGTGTACCCGCCGTGATACAACGTCCCGATTTTCTGTCAAACAGCAGGATATCATTTCCGCTTATGTTGAAACGCTCCTTCTGTCCGATCTTGTAAAGTGTACTGCCGAACACCACGCCCGTCAGAAGGTAATCCCCTATTGCAACTTTGATGGTAGATTCCATGCCTGTAGGCATAGCCCCGAAGATCACGCCCTCCATCTCCCCGGACGCATCCACCTTGATGCACTCCGGACGGATTCCGATCACAAAATCCTCGTTGGTGATCACAGGTTCCTCCTGCACGCTGTAGTCGCTCTCATCCACTTTGCTGATATGATACTTGAAGACCTCGTCCTTGTTGCCCTTCTCTACAGCCTTCTTATCCTCAAGCATCTTTTTTCTCGCTGCCTCAGTCTCTCTCTCTTCGGCGTCTCTCTGCGCAAACCATCTTTCCATATCGATGGGTTCGTTAGGTGTAAAAACCGCTTTCCTGCCGTCCAGAACCGCAAGCTCCAGACAGTTGCCCGCCTGTTTGCCTTTCGCTTCCATAAAATTGATGGAAGGGTTGCCTACGAAATCAGCCACAAAGAGATTGTTCGGTCTGTTATACACATCCAGAGGCGCATCGTACTGCTGCAAAACGCCGTTGTTAATCAGACAGATCTTCGTCGCCAGCGTCATAGCCTCCATCTGGTCATGGGTTACATACACGAAGGTGCTTCCCGTCTCCAGATGAAGTCTCTGTAACTCATACCTCATCTCCAGACGAAGTTTTGCGTCCAGATTGGAAAGCGGCTCATCCATGAAAAGCACCTGTGGCTCGGGCGCCAGCGTTCTTGCGATAGCCACCCTCTGCTGCTGACCTCCGGAAAGCTCCGCCGGATATCTGTCCATGAACATACCGATCTTCACAATTCTGGAAACCCGGCGCACGGAGAGATCCACTTCCTCTTTCGTCAGCTTTCGCACGCTCTTTACTACTTTTCCGCCTTGTTTTATGGCAAAATCACCGTCCAGCTCCTCGCCCTTACTCTGATGGGAACTGCGAAGCGCGTTAAGCTCCTGCTCCATTTTTGCCACCGCGTCTTTTGCCGCCTTCTCCACATCGGAAGCCTCATGAATCTTCAGCGCATAAAGTTCTTTTGCGGTGTAAATGGATACGGTATAGGTGTCGATCAGTTTCAAATAAATCTTATCCATATCAGGCTTGCCGTTCTTATCTTTGCACTCTTCGATCAGCTTGATAAACTCCTTGGGATTCTTAAGGGCGTTAATCTTGGCGTCAAGCTTCTTTGCCTCCAGATCGTAAGTCGGCATCTCCTCATGGATATTGCTCAGACCGAACGAAATATTCTGATAAACCGTCATGTTCGGCCACAGTGCATAGTTCTGGAACAGAAACCCGACCTTACGCTTGTTGGCCGGAACATTGATGCCAGCCTCGCTGTCAAATACCACTCTGTCCCCTATGGTGATCTGCCCGCTGGTAGGCGTCTCCAAACCCGCAATCATACGAAGCGTCGTTGTCTTACCGCATCCGGACGGCCCAAGCAGGGTTATAAAGGAATTGTCTGCGATATCCAGATCCAGATGATCCACCGCATAAAACTTTCCCCATCGTTTTGTCACATCTCTCAATTTAATTTCCGGCATATTGATCCTCCTTTATTTTCCACCGATGCCTTCATCCAGGCTCGCTCCGGTTATCTTATTCACCAATGTATTAAAGATCAGGATCGCCACAATCAGGATCAGGTTAATGGCGCTGGAAAAAGCGTACAGTCCCATCTCGTCAAAGTAATCCAGTGTGGTCGATAAAATAAAGCCCTGTGTACAGAGAAGCAAAAACAGCGACAGTTCTCTTAAGCACGTCATAAACGGCAGCATATAACCGCTGATGATGGATGACTTCTGGATCGGAATGATAATCCGGAACATCCGCTTAAACCATGAAAGATCCTGAATAATCGCCGCCTCCTCAATCTCGCCTGACAATTGCAGCATGGAATTGAGTGCTGCTCTGCTGGCAAAAGGGATATACTTCACCGTTCCTGCTATGATGAGCAGTGCGTAGGTGTTAAAGAGATTGATCTTCTCGTTGGAGAACAGGATGAAGAAGGCTGCTCCCACTGCCAGCGAGGGCATCAGGTACGGCAGGAACGCCATGTTGTTCACGTAGTTTGCCCATTTGCTTCTTCTGTTTTTAGATACGGCGTAACCGATCAATGTACCGATGGTTCCCGCCACCAGCGCACAGCATACGGCCACCAACAGTGTACCGCCAAAAGCGTGCCATATTGTCTTGTTGAACAAAATACCCGGCTGGCCATACAGCGCTCCCGCATTGTTATCGCGGGTGATCCACCACTTGGTAGTCAGATTGTTCATATCTCCCGTATACAGGAAACTGTAATCTCCCGGATTCGGAAGGAAAGTCTCAATCGCGAAGGAAATAATCGGGAAAATACTGGTAAAGAATGTCACCACGATCAGCACAATGCCGATCACATATTTTCCAACCTTGCCCAGATTGATTTTGGAAATCTGCCCGGATTTGCCGGTTACGGTTGTATAACTCTTACGGCTCTTTAAACTCATCTGGTTCAGTCCCAGAATCATGATACCGAAGATCATCATGATAATCGCCAGAATACTCGCCTCACCCGTATACTTGGAATTCATGGACACATACTTTGTGGACAGTGTGGTGAGCCCCAGATAGTGCGGTACAGGATAGCTTCCCATGGCGCTTCCGAACACCAGCAGGATCGTGGAGAGGATCGCCGGTTTTACCATGGGCAGCGTCACTCTTGTCATGATCTTCCATTTCGGGGTATCCAGAATGGTCGCCGCCTCCTCCAGGTTGGCGTCCATGTTGCGGAAGATGCCGCCGATCATGATATAGGCGAAGGGTGCATAGTGCAGGCCCAGCACCACCGCACAGGGCAGAAGTCCCATACACCACCACTTAGGTGCCGTAAGCCCGAAAAGGGAAACGATCAGGCCGTTTGAGGTGCCCGTCACCGCATTGCTGTTAAAAAGGTTCTGCCAGACCACTGCCAGCGTCCACTGGGGCATGATGTACGGAAAAATAAAAATCGAGCTTAAATATTTTTTGAATTTTAAGTTTGTTCTCGTAATCAGGAATGCAAACAGCCCGCCGAATACAATCGAAATCAAACAGGTGAATACCGCCAGAAGCACCGTGTTAAGCATCGGCGTCCACAGGTTGCTCTTCGCCAGTCTGCTGGTAAACAGATCCACATAGTTTGCCGTGGAATAACCCGTTGCCCTGCCTGTCAGATGAGCGTCAATCGTACCCGGATGAATCTTGAAGGTATCCTTGACAATGGCAACAATCGGTGCCACCGTTCCAAAAGTGGCCGTGATGCCAAACAGAAGCAGGATGATATTCTGGGGCTTCGAAAAATAAGTCTTACATTTATTCAAATAAATCACTGAGGATTTAGTTTTTGTCTTCTCTCCCATAAGCTTCTCCTTAAAAACCATAAACCTTGCTTTTTAAAATGGAAGTGGCATATAATATGCCACTTCCACATTTCTCATTGCCTGAAAATCTTGTCTGCCCCTTACTCCTGTGCTTCGCCCTCGCTGTACTTGGTCAGAAGTTCAATCCAGCTTCCTACTGTGAAGGAAACGGAAGCGCAATACTCAGGATCTTCCAGTACCAGCTCGCCGTCTGTAGTCCACCAGTCATATCCCCTGTCGTTCTTTGCCTCGAACTGCAGGTTGCCGGACTCGTCGTATCCGCCCTTGCTGTGCCCGTAAGTTGCCTCTGTAGCTGCCGCTACATCAGGATTGGAAGAATAACCGCCCATGTCTTTGCCCCATGCGCTGAAGCCGTCCTCTGTACATGTCATGTATGCGATAAACGCACATGCCGTCCAGGGAAGAGGACTGTTGTCCGTCACGAACAGATAGTGGCAGTAACCGTAACCGCCGATTCCCGTATAGCCGTCCTGATATGCCGCAACGTTGATGTTATTGACGGACACGCCTGCGGACTCCTCAACGGAACGCAGTTTGGAGTATACCAGAAGTCCGGACTGATCGGTAGCGGAATCCGTTACCAGCGTATTACAGATCGGGCCGTCGTCTGTCTGTGCATTGTAGCTCTCCACCCAGAGCTTGATCCACGCCAGTGCATATGCGCCGTCCGCGCCAAGGCCAAGGTCAGCCGCCTCGGACTCCATCTCCTGAATGGTAGGCTGGAAGTATGCCTGCTTATCCGCATCCAATGCATCGTAAGCCTCCTTCAGCCATGCGGCGTACTTATCCTCTGTGAGCATGTAGAGGAAATTCTTGCCGACGATCTCGGAATCGATGTCCATGTAGAGGGAATGTACGCCCTCACCTACGAAATCCCAGCAGTTCTGATAAGTGGCGCTTCCTGTGTTGTTGTACATGAAGACTTTATTTAATGTCTGCAAAGGCAGAAAACCGTCCACCGCATCGGGCGTCGTTCCGTTCGCCTCAGCCCACTCCTTCGGGATATATGTATCGAGAATCCCTGTCTGCACCATCTTGGATTCGATCTGGTTACCGTCCTGAATCAGTGTCATGGCAAAAGTACCGGAATCCTTCAGGGAATCTGCCGTTAACTGCTCAAAGATTTTATTGTTTTTGGGTTGCTGCCACTCGAATTCCATATTGTAGGAAGGGTCGATGGTCTGCAAATACTCGATAAACAGCGGAAGTGCGGACTTGCCGCGGCTGGAATTACCCACGCCGTAGAAGGTTGCCCCGTTGGACTCCTCAATCGCCTTCTTCGCCAGATCTTCCATGCTCATGCCTTCCGCCTCACGGATGATCTTCTGTGTCTCTGTCAGGTTTGCCTCGTCTACGGGAGCCGCTGACGCTTCAGGTGCACTCTCCCCGTCCCCTGCGGGCGCTGCTTCTGTCCCAGCCGCCGGTGCGTCTGCGCTCTGCTCTGCTGCGGGTACCTGTTCTGCCCCTCCACCGCCGCAGCCTGCCAAAGTTCCTGCGATCATGCAGCTTGCCAGTAATAACGATAATGCTTTCTTTTTCATAGCCATCCTCCTGTTCTCACTTTCTTTTGTATGGCAGACACTTTTTAGCCTGCCTGCTCTGTCACTGTCTGCCATTTGTTGTAACTCTTGATATTATTATAAGGACAGAATGACGAAAGCAAAACGGGACATATCTGTTATTTCTTTGAAATTCCTGTGAAGTTATACAAAACCATTTCATTTTTACTGGGTACAGGATACAGATTGCACAAAAAGCGACATATAAAAAGCCAATGAACTTGTGAGACGCCTCACAGCCCACTGGCTTTTCCCGCGCTTATACTAATCATTTTTACTGCTGGTATCAAGCAGGATTCTGTCCTGATACTCCGAGGGGGTTACGCCTGCAATTTTCTTAAAGATTGTGGAGAAATAAGTGATGTCCCTGTAACCCACCATCTCCGCCACCTCGTACACCTTATACCGGCAGTTCTGCAAAAGTTTCATGGCCGCGCGCACACGGTATCGGGTAATATAGGCGTTGATCGTATACTCCGTCTCCTTCTTAAAAGTATGACTTAAGTGTCCCTCGCTCAGCCCCAAAGATTCCGCTATTTTCCTGACGCCAATGTCCGAATCCGCGTAGTGCTCCATAATATAATTCATGGCCTCCGCCACATATTTACTCTTCTCTCCCTTTTGAATGGAGGCATGGGCCAGCACGTTTTCCTCGTGCTCTCTGCCACCCTGCTGTTGTCTCTCCTCCACCTTCTTCTTAATGTTTAAAACGGACGTCTCCAGTTCCCCATCCTCAAAGGGTTTCAACAGATAGTCGGAAGCGCCCAGCTTAACGGCATTCTGGGCATAAGCAAAATCGTCGTAGGCCGTCAGAAAAATGACATAGGTTTCGTTGCCCTCATTCCGAAGCGCAGTTACCATCTCAATCCCGTCCATCTTCGGCATACGGATATCACAGATCACCAGATCCGGCCGGTACTTATGTATCGCCTCCAGACCTTCCTCTCCGTTCGCCGCCTCCGCCACCACCATACAGTCCAGCGCCGCCCAGTCCGTCTCCATTACAATACCCTTTCTCACCAGACTTTCATCGTCTATCACCAGTATTTTAAACATAAGTCTGTTCCTCCCCCTGATTCCTGCAGGTTAATGTTTCAACTCCATACGGGAAAGTTCTTCCCATATTACGCCCGCACGACCGGCAGCGTTACCCGCACTTTCGCACCGCCCTCCGTCTGATTCTCGGCATACAGTCCGTACTGTGTCCCATAATGCAGTCTGATAATGGTATCTACATTATAAAAACCGATATGTCCTTTCAGTTCTTCCCTGCTGCGCTTCTTCAACAGTTCAAGTATCGTTTCATCCATACCGCAGCCGTCGTCGTACACCTCTATGCAGAGCCCCTTTTCCTCCTCATAAATATTCAGAAAAATGTGGCCGTTCTCCCGCTCCTTCAGGCCATGAATAATAGCGTTCTCCACGATGGGCTGAATGATCATCTTCGGCACCATACAGTCCTCCAGCTCAAGAGGGAGCTCCACGTCATAGGAAAAATTGCCGTCAAAGCGGATTTTCTGGATATCCATATAGGCGCACACCAGACTGATTTCCTCCGACAGACTGATAAACTGTGCCTCCGATATGCTGGTGCGCAGTATCCTTGCAAGCCCCGAAGCCATCGTCGCCAGCTCTGACACATGATGCGCCTTGGCTACCCACTTGATCGTATCCAGTGTATTGTACAGAAAATGGGGATTCAACTGGGCCTGCATCATGGCGATATTACTGTCGTTCAATTCCTTCTGCTGCTTTACCTGCAATGCCAGATTTTCCTTGATCTGTCTGGTCATCACGTCAAAGCTGGCAGAAAGCTGTCCAAATTCATCCTTTCTCCTGCTCTTAATCTGCACATCCAGATCACCGCCCTCCACACGTGCCATGGCCTGTGAAAGTTTCTTGACCGGCACAGTCAAATAGTTGCTCATCACCCCCGCAGCCACAACACACAAAAGCAGGGAGCACACTGTCATAATCATCATGACGCCGATCGTCATGCTTGTCACATCCTGCGTGAAGACAGGCTCTTTTCCCAATATGATATAGAGGCCGGTCTGTTCAATCGGTGCAATGTAAAAGGTAATCCCATCCGTAGACTGCCGCAGATTTTCTCCTGCCATCCGTCTGGTTCTGAGCGTCTGCGCCAGCGATACCTCCTTCGCCATCTTTGTGCTGTACACGTCCTCCCAGAAGCTGTCCAGCACGGCGATCCCATTCTGCTCGTCATAGGCTCCTGACAGAATGGTCTCAAAATGGGCTTCCGTCATATCCACCACCACAAAACCAAGGCATTCCTCATTCTCGTCCAAAATTGCGCGGGCGCCCTGCAGGCAGGGCGTTTTTGAAGTCCTCTCCCAGGAGGCACGGCGCAGGGTCATTTCCTGCGAATGCGTCCTGGCTACCTTTAAAAGCCCCCAGTAGGCCGGAAGCTCCCCGGCCGCCCCCTGCGGCGATGTGGAAAGACTGCACACACCCTGCGCATCATACACATGAAACCAGGCTGTCTCCCGCAAATCCTGTGTCTTCTCATATAATCTTTTGTAAGCTTTATTTTTCAGCCAGCTGTCCGTCTGGGTAATGCCATCCACAATCACATCGTCTGTCATGATCTCTTCTGCCACTTTTTCCATCTCGCCAAAAATATCCGTCATGCGGTTCTCCACACTGATCAGCTGTTCCTGCGTCTTTTCCTCGTAATCCCTGGAAAGTCTGGCCTTCAAAGTGCTGACCAGAAAACACCCTGTGATCACCAACGGTACCAGCGCCACCACAATAAAGCACATAAATAATTCTCTTTTAAAGGATTTCCTTATGACTGTCTTCATCACTGCCTCGTCAGTTCTTTCCACTCCGCCAGTATCTCTTCCCGCCGCTTTTCAGAATAATCCAGATCGTAAAACACTTCCCTGATCTTTTCGTCCTCCGCTCCCTTGCGCACACTTCTGCGGTAAAGGCGGTCCTCCAAAATCCTCTGCACATCCTCGCTCACCGTAAACTCTATGAACAGTTCCGCATTCTCCCTGTGGGGCGCATTTTTGATGAGAGCGCTCCCGTCCGGCACGGCCGCCGTCCCTTCTCTTGGATAAATCATGGCAACGTCCGCATTCTGATCCATCTCCTTTAAGACCGTTTCCTCAAGTGTAATCCCGATCAGTTTTTTGCCCGCAGTGACCTCCTGCAGTACCTCCCCGGAACCTGAAAGAATGTCTCCGTCCAGGTTGGAGACGAAAGCCTCCAGCACTTCCTCCTCGGGCATATCTTCCGAAAGAATCTGTATCATTGTCAAAAGAGCCGTATAACTGCTTCCCGACCGGTCCGGATCGGCAAAGGCAATGCTCCCCTGCCAGTGGCTGTTTGTCAGGTCCCGCCAGCTTCTGGGCGTACCCGCCGAAATCACCAGCTTTTTGTTGTAAACAATCACAATGGGAAGTCTGGAAAAAACCGTATACACACCGTCCACCGACGCGTAAGCATCGTCCAGCTGCGCACTCTGGCTGCTTATATAGGGCTCAAAATAATCCCGGTACGCATTCAGGCTGTCCACGCCGCCGCCAAACATCACATCCCCGGAATGACTTCCGTCCTCCTGCGCGATCCGTTCCAGCAGATCGTTCGTCCCTCCGGTGACCACCTCCACCCAGATGCCTGTCCTCTCCTCAAATTCCCTGACAATGGGACCGTATATCTCCTCCTTGTGGGAGGTGTAAATCACCAGCTTATTACTCTCATCCAGCCGGTATTCCTCCTGCGCCTGCCCGTCCCCGCAGCCGCCCAAAATCATCAGCGACGCCAAAAGACATACCGCCGCCTGTAACACACGTTTTCTCATATCTCCGCTTATCCTCTGTCTGCGTATCGCACGCTCGAAACCCTTCGGCTTTCTCGCTCGCGGGCTTCGCACTATGCATCCATTCGGATCAGCGTTCCGGTGTGCAAGCCCACCTCTCCGCTTATCCTCTGTCTGCGCATCGCTCATTGCCATCGCGTACATTATATCAAAAACAACTCGCCGCAACAATATAAACAAATGTCTTGACACTTCCCCTGTTTGGGTCCATAATATCAAAGTCAAACAAAGCTCCTTTTTAATAAGTAGAAACGTGCTGAAAAATCTCAGAAAAATGGGGTAAAAAAATGTTCGTACTTTTTTTTCTTGTCTGGATTATTTTTAATGGTCAGCTCACCGCAGAAATTGCCGCTTTCGGTGTCGTCATCGCAGGGGTTATGTACTGGTTTCTATGTAAATTTTTCAATTACAGTCCCCGATACGACCTTTTTTTATGTAAAAAAGCGCCTCTTTTGATTCAATACATCCTGACGTTAGTCTGGGAAATTTTAAAAGCCAATCTGACAGTCTTTCGGATGATCTATGCCGCCGAATATGAATTGGAACCTGCCGTCGTCCATTTCAGGACGGATCTGCATTCTACTCTCGCGCGGGTGCTTCTGGCCAATTCCATTACGCTGACACCCGGTACGATCACCGTTTCCCTGACCGGTAACGAATATACGGTACACTGTCTTGACAAAGAACTGGCGGAAGGCATTTCCTCCTCCGTGTTCGTGGATCTTTTGAGAAAACTGGAGGAGAAATAAGATATGGAAAAAGAAATGATCTATCATCCGCTTTTTATCGTGCTGTTGATTCTGCTCTCCTTCATGCTGCTGATCTGCCTGATCCGCGCCGTAAAGGGCCCCCGCGTGGCTGACCGCCTCATGGCTGTCAACATGATGGGCACGATGGTCATGGTCATGATCTCCATTCTGGCCCTGCTGTTGAAAGAGGGCTATCTGGTGGATATCTGCCTAATCTATGCCATGATCAGTTTCCTCGCCGTTGTGGTGATCTCCAAGGTTTACATCGGTATTTACGAAGAGAAACAGCACAATCTTGAAAATGGGGAAGGGAGCGATGCAGATGAGCGCAGTTGAATGGATAAGATTCATTGCCGGGAGCATTTTTTTAGTGATTGGTATGGTAATTTTTTTTACGGAGCTGTTCGGCGTCTTTCACTTTAAATACGTGCTCAACAGAATGCACGCCGCCGCCATGGGCGATACGCTGGGCATCAGTTCCTGTCTGATCGGCCTGATGATTTTTTCGGGTCTGAACTTTACAACCATGAAAATGTTTTTGATTGTTGTATTTTTGTGGTTCGCCTCCCCCGTCTCCTCTCATGTTCTTTCGAGACTGGAAGCCGCCACTAACGAGCATTTGTCTGAGAACTGTGAAATATACGAGGACGTGGAATCTCTGGAACAGGAGCTGGCCGCAAAAAGAGAAAGAGAAAATACCGGGGAGAAGGAGGCATATCCGTCATGACAGCTTTTCAGATCATTTTGATGGGACTTTTGATTATCTGCGCAGTTTCCGTCAGTTTTTCCAAAAATCTTTTAAATGCAATCCTGATTTACATGTCCTTCAGCCTGGTTATGTCCATGCTCTGGATCTGTCTGGAATCCCCTGACCTGGCCATAACGGAAGCGGCCGTCGGCGCGGGAATCACCAGCGTCCTCTTCTTTGTGACACTCAAGAAAATCCACGCCATCGAGGGAACAGAGCCCTCAAAAAAGGAGGAGCCAAAAGATGAGTAAGAAAAGACCGGCGTCAGAATATCAAAAAACCTTTGCTTTTCGTTTTTTCAGATGGCTTTCCGGATCCAAAGACCCTTATCTTGGCGAAGTGGAAATGCATCCTCAAAAGGAATTCCGGGCAGACCCGGAGGCGGCTTTGCGGCACGAAAAAGAGCACGACGCCATTTTGGACAAAGTGTATAACCCGGAACGCAACATGGAGATGAAACTCTTTCACAAGCTCTACCATGCCACCAGCATTATCTTCTGCCTGTTTCTGATCGCCCTGCTTCTGGTGACAATCTCCTGGCTGCCCGCCTCGGGCACTATCGAACGCCCCGCCAACAATGAAGTGGCCGAGCGTTATATTGAGAAAGGTCTTGAGGAGACGGGCGCAGTCAACATTGTAGCAGGTATGATTCTGGACTACAGAGCCTTTGATACCCTGGGAGAATCGCATGTGTTATTTACGGCGACAATCACTGTATTGATTCTGCTGCGCCTGAATAAGACTGAAAAAGATGAGGCGGAATTGAGCGACCGCCGCTTCGAACCGAAAAACGACGCGATTCTACAGCTTGTGGCAACTTTTCTTGTGCCGGTTATTATTATCTTCGGCATTTATATTATCCTGAACGGCCACCTGGGGCCCGGCGGCGGTTTTTCCGGCGGCGCGGTCATCGGTGCGGGACTGGTGCTCTACCTGAACGCTTTCGGCTTTAAAAAGACAGAGCGGTTTTTCACGGAAAAAACCTACAAGTGGGTATGTTTTTTCTCCCTCTCCTTTTACTGTCTGGCGAAAAGTTATTCCTTTTACACAGGCGCCAACCAGCTCCACAGCGTGATCCCAAAAGGCACGCCCGGCGCGATTCTTTCCAGCGGGCTGATTTTGCCCCTGAACATTGCAGTGGGACTTGTGGTTGCCTGCACAATCTATGCCTTTTACGCCATGTTCCGAAAAGGAGGGTTTTAGGATGGGCCCGAATTTACTTGCAAATTACGGGGAAGCCGTCTCGGCAGTTCTGTTCTGTATCGGCTTCACCAATCTGCTGCTGCAGACTAACTTAATCAAAAAAATCATCGGACTGAATATCATGGACAGTGCAATCTATCTCTTCCTTGCGGAGAAAGGATACATTGCAGGCCGTGCTGCGCCCATTGTGGTGGACGGTGTCACCAGCGCGGAAGCCTATATTAATCCGATTCCCAGCGGACTTGTGCTGACCGGTATTGTAGTCTCCGTCTCCGTGACCGCGCTCATGCTGTCCCTGACGATCCGTCTTTATACCAGATATCACACGCTGGACCTGGACGAGATTTCCACACAGTTAAAGAAGGAGGGGCGATAATATGAATTTCATCTGCAATTTCCCCTTTTTCTCCATCCTTTTAAGCCTCTTTTCCGGCACAATCTGTTCCGTGCTTCCGGCAAAGGCCACGAAGGTGGTAAACCGGATGGTTATCGTCGCAGTGGGCGTAATGTCCGCGATACTGTTACTGTATCTGCTCTCCACAGGTGAACCTTTTATCTATTGGATGGGACATTTCCCTGCACCCTGGGGCAATGAGATCCGGGCAGGTGTGCTTGAAGCGGGTATGGCTCTCTTCTTTTGTATTATCATGTATCTGTCCATGGCGGGCGGCGCACACAAGCTCTATGGCGAAGTGGTGGAGAGCAAGCACAGTCTGTACTACATTCTGGTGAATCTCCTGTTGAGTTCCCTGCTTGCCCTGGTCTACACCAACGATATGTTCACGGCTTACGTCTTCGTAGAGATCAACACCATCTCCGCCTGCGGTCTGATTATGATCCGCCAGGTGGGACGCACCATTGAGGCCGCTGTCCGTTATATGATTATGAGTCTTTTGGGTTCGGGCCTTCTGCTTTTCGGCCTCTGCATCATGTATGATCTGACAGGCCACCTCCTCATGAGCAATATCCGGGAATCTGTGGCCCTGCTTGTGGCAACCGGCGAGTACCAGATCCCCCTGATCGTCTCCGTGGCTTTGATGTGCATAGGCCTTTGCATCAAGAGCGCCCTGTTTCCCTTCCATTCCTGGCTGCCGGACGCTTACGGATATTCTACGGTATCCTCCGCGGCGATCCTTTCCAGTCTGGTGTCCAAGGGTTATATTTTTCTGTTGATTAAGATCATTTACCGCGTCATCGGCTTCGACATATTTAACAATACAAGGATTATCGACGTGCTCTTTGTGTTCGGCCTGATGGGTATGATTTTCGGCTCCATGAGCGCCATACAGGAAAACGACGTCCGGCGGATGATCGCCTTCTCCTCTGTGGCGCAGATCGGGTATATTTACATGGGCTTTGGCATGGGTACGCAGGCGGGTATGGTAGCCAGTGTCTTCCATATCCTGTCCCATGCGGCTACCAAGTCCCTGCTTTTTATCGCTGCCATCGGTCTCACGGATGTGTCCGGCGGAAGCCGTAAGCTCACTGACTTGACGGGAGCGGCCTACCGCAGCAAGTGGGCAGGCGTTGCTTTTATGGCGGGTTCCTTTTCCATGGTAGGTATTCCACTGTTTTCCGGCTTTATCAGTAAACTTCTGTTTTCACAGGCAGCGGTACAGGTGGAAGGCAAGATGCTTGCCTCGCTGATTGTTCTGGGAATCAGCACGGTTTTGAATGCGATCTACTTTATGAAGACGGTAATCCGTATTTATACACCATCAGAGGAATCTGCCTGTCCCTGTATCACTTTCAAAGACAGGAAGGGTTACACAATAGTGCTTATATGCTTTGTCGTGTTAAATGTGATCTTGGGCGTCAGCTCCCAGCCGGTCGTAAATATGATCGAGCAGGGGCTCGCCATGTTTGCATAAGGAGGTGATGACGTGTATCTGATTCTTTTGTCCATAATTTTCCCGATTCTGTCGGGCGTATTTTTACTGATCCATTATCGGACTCCCCTGTCCGGCGAAGCGGGAACATCTGAAAGAAAAACGCTGGTAACACTGGCCGGAGGCTTTCTCGTCATCACAGCCCTGCTTACCGGCGTCACATTGTTTACGGTGAAGGAAGGCTTTACTCTGTTTTACCTGACCAAAACGCTCCCGATTTATTTTCAGGTTGACGGTATAGGAACTCTTTTTTCCATACTGGCGATTATTGTCCTGCTCTGCGCCGGCTTTTTCTCCTTTGTGTACATGAAGCACGAAGAGAGGGAGGGGCGCTACTACGGCTTTTACTTATTGGTGTTCGGTATGCTGAACGCCCTGTGCTTTGCAGGAAACCTGATTACCTTTTATCTGTTCTTTGAGCTTTTAACCCTGTCCTCCATGCCGCTGGTTCTGCATACCGGTTCGAGAGAGGCGGTTATGGCTGGATTGAAATATTTGTTTTACTCACTCTGCGGCGCGTATGCGGTATTGTTTGGCATCTATTTTCTCTATCAATACACCGATACGCTGACCTTCACGCTGAATGTCGCATTAAAAGACTCCGCTGTGGCTGAACATGGCAGTTTCTTGTTTCTGGTGGCCTTTGTCATGATTCTCGGCTTCGGTGTAAAAGCCGGTATGTTTCCCATGCACGCCTGGCTGCCCACAGCCCATCCGGTTGCACCCGCGCCTGCGTCAGCCGTTTTATCAGCAGTGATCGTCAAAGCGGGGATACTCGGCAGCATTCGGATTCTCTATCTGTTTGGCTCTTTCTTTGTGGGCTCATGGGTACAAACCACCTGGATCTGCCTGACGCTGGTCACGGTCTTTATGGGATCGCTTCTAGCTTATCGGGAACCGGTCTTAAAAAAGAGACTGGCTTACTCCACCGTCAGCCAGCTTTCCTATATTCTCTTCGGCCTGGCAGTCATGACCAGAAAAAGCCTTGCCGGCAGCCTGCTCCATGTGCTGGCCCACGGCTTTTCCAAAGCGGCGCTCTTCCTCTGCGCCGGGGCAATTATTTATAAAACGGGAAAAACGCGGGTGGAGGAAATGCGCGGTATCGGAAAGGAAATGCCTCTCACCATGTGGTGTTTTACCATCGCCTCCCTCGGTTTGATCGGTATTCCCCCCACGGGCGGTTTTCTCAGCAAATGGTATCTGGCGATCGGCTCCTTAGAGAGCCGCATTCCCGTTCTTGATGTACTCGGCCCTATAGTTCTCCTGGTAAGCGCGCTGCTCACTGCGGGATATCTTCTGCCGCTGACCATTCAAGGCTTTTTCCCGGGAGCGGATTATGATTACGGCAAGTTGGAGAAAAAAGAGCCAAACAGGCTGATGACCGTACCGATTCTGATCTTGACAATTTTGTCGGTTTTAATCGGCATATTTCCGGGCATCGTTTCTTCTTTTTTCGCGATGATAGAGAGGTGATAGCATGATTATTTCAGTGATTATTATTCCTTTCATAGTGGGAATATTGGTGCCTGTCATCCCCTTCCAAAAAAAATGGCACAAAGAAGCTTTCCTTGAAACAGCGATTGTGGTCAACAGTATTCTGGTATGGTACCTGCTCCTGCACCATTCGGACAGTACCTTTCTGTTGGCGCATTTTACCGGTAACTTGAATATCAGCTTCCGGGTGGATGGCATGAGTATGGTGTTTGCCGGGCTTGTCTCCTTTCTGTGGCCTTTCGCGACGCTCTACTCCTTTGAGTACATGACAAAGGAAAAAAATGAGAATGTATTTTTTCTCTTCTACACGCTGACATACGGCGTGACACTGGGAATCTCCTTTGCCGCCAATCTGCTCACCATGTATTTCTTTTATGAACTGTTGACGTTGGTGACCGTACCGCTTGTCATGCATACGCTGACCCGCGAGGCTGTTCTGGCGAGCCGCAAATACCTCTACTACTCCCTGGGCGGCGCGGCTTTCGCTTTCATCGGCCTGATCATGGTGATTGTCTACGGAAGCACGACGGACTTTATTCTGGGCGGCGTGTTTGACCCTGAAAGAATCGCCGGACATACCAACGTGTTACTGCTCATTTATGTCATGGCATTTATGGGCTTCGGTGTGAAGGCGGCTGTCTGTCCTTTCAACTCATGGCTTCCGCAGGCCGGTGTAGCGCCCACACCCGTCACGGCTCTGCTCCATGCGGTGGCTGTGGTAAAAGCCGGCGCCTTTGCCATCATAAGACTTACCTATTACAGCTTCGGCACAGACTTTCTTAAAGGCACCTGGGCGCAGGACGTGGTCATGGTCATTGTCATGTTTACGATCGTCTACGGCTGCAGCCGGGCGGTAAAAGAAACGCATATCAAAAGGCGGCTGGCTTACTCTACCATAAGCAACCTTTCATACATCCTGTTCGGTGCAGTTATCATGACGCCCCTGGGATTAGTCGGCGCGCTGTCCCATCTGGTGTTCCACGCTGTCATGAAGATTACTTCTTTCTTCTGTGCCGGCGCAATCATGCACCAGACAGACCGTCATTATGTGCATGAGCTGGATGGCCTTGGCTATAAGATGCCGTGCATCTTCGGTATTTTCACAATTTCCGCCTTTTCCCTCATGGGCGTTCCGGGGCTTGCCGGTTTTGTCAGCAAATGGAATCTCGCCGAAGCGGCGGCCGAAAGCGGAAATCCATTGGCCTGGGGCGGCATCGCCTGCCTTCTGGTTTCGGCGCTTCTGACAGCTATTTACATGCTTTCCATGATGGTGCGGGCCTTCTTTCCGGGAAAAGATTTTGATTACAATACCGTTTCCGATGTGAAAGATCCCAACGGGAAAATGCTGTTACCTCTGTTTGTGCTTACGGTCTGCATCATCGGCCTCGGACTTTGTTCCCCGCCAATCGTAGACTTTTTCATGTGTGTGGCAAACGGAACCGAATAATGACAAAACTATTTTTCGCATCAGATTAAAGATAGATTGGAATGGAGATTACCATGAATGTTACGTTGATGATTACCAGTATCGTTTTCCTGCCGATGACCGCCGCCTTTCTCAGCTACGGCATCGGGCGAAAACACAAAGACGGGCGGAACTATTTTGCCGATATCATAACAGGTGTTACCTTCGTCCTCTGCGCCATCCTGACAATTCAGGTCATGACAGGAACAGCGGCGGGCGTTGATGTTACTATTCCTTACATCTGCGGTATGGGGATACAATTTACCCTTGACGGTTTCCGCGCGCTGTATGGAAGCGTAGCCGCTTTCATGTGGTTTATGACTACCCTTTTTTCGAGGGAATATTTCGGACACTACCGCAACAGAAACCGTTACTATCTGTTTCTGCTGCTGACCCTTGGCGCCACGGAGGGTGTGTTCTTCTCCGCAGATTTTTTTACTACGTTTCTTTTCTTTGAAATCATGTCGTTTACCTCCTATGTCTGGGTGGTGCACGACGAAAGGCCGGAATCCCTGCGGGCGGGCGCGACTTACCTGACCGTAGCCGTTCTCGGCGGTCTGGTAATGCTGATGGGTATTTTCCTGCTTAAAGGCACAACCGGCAGCCTCGACTTTTCGACCCTGGCTGGACTGTACGTCTTTTATTCGGAAATGAATGCGCACCAGGCAGTTGTACGGATCTGGGCGGCTGCCCTTTGTCTTCTGTTCGGCTTCGGCGCCAAGGCGGGCGCATTCCCGCTCCATATCTGGCTGCCGAAGGCGCATCCTGTAGCTCCAGCGCCAGCTTCGGCCCTGCTCTCCGGCATCCTGACCAAAGCCGGTATGTACGGCATATTAGTCCTAACTGTAGACCTCTTTTTCGGAAACGCGGCCTGGGGCGGCCTGATTCTGATTCTGGGCGTCTTCACCATGGTAATCGGCGCGCTGCTGGCCCTGTTTTCCATTGATTTAAAACGGACGTTAGCCTGCTCCTCCGTCTCACAGATCGGCTTTATACTGGTGGGCGTGGGTATGTCAGGGCTTCTTGGTTCCGAGAACGCGACAGCCCTCCGGGGAAGCCTTCTGCACATGGTAAATCACTCCCTGATCAAACTGGTGCTGTTTATGGCGGCGGGCGTGATTTTCATGAATGTGCATAAGCTGGATCTGAATGAAATCCGTGGATTTGGCCGCAAAAAACCTCTGCTCAACTATATCTTTCTTATGGGGGCTCTGGGGATCGGCGGTGTTCCCCTGCTCAACGGCTATGTCAGCAAGACACTTCTTCACGAAAGCATTGTGGAGTATATGTTCCTGATTAACGCGGGAGTAATCCCCGCATTCTTCAGCACCTCGTTTATGAGCACCGTGGAGTGGATCTTCCTGTTAAGCGGCGGCCTGACCGTCGCTTACATGACTAAACTGTATGTCTGCCTTTTTATCGAGAAAAACGCAGATGATGCGGTACAGCAGAAATATGACGGCCTGAACGGCAGATATATGAACCGCACCAGCGCGGCTGCTCTTACCATAAGCGCTTCCCTGCTGCCACTCATGGGTCTTCTTCCCAATCTTGTGATGGACGGTATGGCCGATATGGGACAGGCTTTTCTGCGTGTGGAAGCCACGGAAAAAGCCGCCTATTTCTCCTCCGAAAATCTGAGGGGCGCTTTCATCTCGCTGGTATTCGGCGCGCTCATCTACGGCTTCTTCGTCCGTCCGCTGCTGATGAAGAAAGCAGAAGTCCCGGATACGGATGGGCAGAAACATTATATCAACCGCATACCGGTCTGGATGGATCTGGAAAACACTATTTATCGGCCCATCCTGCTGCGGATCCTGCCTTTCGCCTTTGGTATGATCTGTCGTTTTCTGGACAGCCTTGTGGACACCCTTGTGGTGATTCTCCGAAAAACTATCTACCGCGACGAAAAACTGCCCCACGAACGTCCTGAGGGCAACGCCCTGACGCATCTGTGCGCCTGTATTGCCTCCGCCTTTGAAAAGTTTGGCCGCCTGATCCTGCGCAGAAAAAATCCCCGGAAACAGGACTATGAGCATAAGTTTGCCCTGATTTACGAGGAATACCACGAAAACAGCATGATGATCGGCCGCAGCCTGTCCTTCGGGCTGCTGCTCTTCTGTGTCGGATTGATTTTGACAGTGGCCTATTTGTTTATCAAGGATGTATTCGGTCTGTAGACTGATCGAGTAGGAGGAATTTCTCTTAGTTGAGAAATTCCGACCTCTCACACCACCGT
>CAMQTN010000056.1 GCA_947037115.1 uncultured Lachnospiraceae bacterium | reverse complement strand
TACACTTCTAGCTTCGTCGGCAGCGTCAGATGTGTATAAGAGACAGATCCAATCTTATTTTGAAGGATTGGACAAACCTTATGAGATAGAATATGTGGAGGAGGACACCTACCTGGGGACGGGCGGCGGCCTCTGTCTTTTAAAAAACAGGATAGATGAAGACTTTTTTCTGGTAAACTGTGATATTATTATCGATGCGGATTACAGTGAAATCTATAACTACCATAAAAAGAATCAAAATTATATCACAATTGTGGCGGCAAAATATAAACATGTGGTTCCTTATGGCGTTCTCTCCCTTGATGCGGATGGAAACTGCGTGGAATTGACGGAAAAGCCGGAGAACGATTATCTGATAAACACAGGCATGTACATGGTGCAGCGTGATTTGATCGGTGCGATGCCGCACAATGAGGTCATTTCGTTTCCTGAGATCATAGAGAGATGTAAAGTGGAAGGAAAGAAAATCGGGGCGTATGTGATAGAAGAGTCTGCCTATATGGATATGGGGCAGTTGGAAGAGATGGACCGAATGAAGAATAAACTGCGGGTATAGACTAGAGTTGGAAATGGGATAAGAGATGGCTAAAAGAGTAGCAGATATTATCATGGACACATTAATCGAATATGGCATCACGGACTGCTTTGCAGTGGTGGGCGGCGGCGCCATGCATCTGGATAATGCGCTGCTTGTCTGTGAGAAAATGCATAAATATTTTAATCATCATGAGCAGGCGTGCGCCATGGCGGCGGAGGCTTATGCCCGATATGGCGGTAAGCCGGCGGCTGTATGCGTCACGTCCGGGCCGGGCGCAACCAATACGCTGACGGGCGTGATGGGAGCATGGCAGGACAGCCTGCCGATGATTGTATTGTCAGGACAGGTCAGATACGAGATATCGGTTCCGAAATCAGGGCTTAAGCTGCGCTATCGTGGGATTCAGGAGTTTGAGATCATTCCTACGGTAAAAAACATGACGAAGTACGCAGTGATGCTTACAGATCCGTTGGCGGTCCGGCGGGAATTGTGTAAGGCAATCAGAATCTCTATGGATGGCAGGCGGGGGCCAGTCTGGCTGGATATTCCACAGGACATCCAGAATGCAAGGGTGGAGGAAGCGGATTTATACCCGGAAGAGCCTTTTGCCGGTGCTGTGCCGGAGGCTGGGACAGATGAGATCAGGGATGTGCTTCGGATTCTTGGCGATGCAGAAAGACCGTGTGTTTTAGCGGGATCAGGCATTATTAGCAGCCATTGCAGAGATGCGTTTGAGCAGCTTGTGAACCAGATGGGAGTTCCTGTGATCGGCGGTTCGTGGGTGGCGGATAATCTGTATACAGAGCATCCGCTTTATTACGGAAATTCTGGTAATGTGGGGCCGAGAACCGGAAATTTCATTTTGCAGAATGCGGACGTCATTCTTACGGTGGGCAACAGTCTGGGCTTTCGACAGACGGGCTTTAATCTGGATGGATTTGCGCCGGGGGCGCGGATTATTATGGTGGATGCAGATAGAGAGGAGAGCAGGAAGCCGGGGCTTTGTATTGAGAAGTTTATTCATGCGGATTTAAAGGATTTTATTGAAAAAATGCGCCGGGAGAACTGCAGGATACAGACGCCGGAGAACTGGCTTGCTTACTGCAATATGCTTAAGAGCAGATTTACGCCCTACGAGGGCGCTGATGATATCACACCAAAGGAACGGGTAAATTCTTACTATTTTTGGAAAATATTCCGGCAGTATGAGGAAAAGGACAGTATCTTAGCTCTTGGCAATAATACCGCAAATACGGCTAAACTTCAGATTGGCGTGCAGTATGCCAGACAGAGGGTTATGACGAACTATACCTGTGGTTCGATGGGATATGATTTGCCGGCAGCCATCGGGGCGGCGGCGGCTTCGGGTAGGAAGGTATACTGTATCACCGGCGACGGCAGTATCATGATGAATCTGCAGGAGCTGCAGACGATTGTCCAGAATGATCTTCCGATACATGTAGTTGTATTTTCCAATGACGGATATGGGGCCATCAGGCAGACAAGTAAGAACTTTTTTGACGGGGCGTATATTGGATGTACGCCAGATACGGGAGTGGGTTTTCCATCATTTTGCAAAGTTGCGGAGACGTTTGGATATAAGTACCGGAAGTGTTCTTCCAATGAAGAAGTAGAGGAAGCGGTTAAATGGCTGACGGGTCAGAAACACAGGTGTCTTCTTGAGATAGAGCAGCGGTTTGACGATCCGGTAACGCCGAAAGTCATGTCAAGACTGGATGAGAACGGAAAGATGCTCACACCGGCATTGCAGGATATGTATCCGTTTCTTTCGGAGGAACTGTACAAAGAATTGATGATTAAGGATCAGTAGTATGGAAAAGATAGTGATTCTCGGCATGGGCGGGCATGCAAAAAGCCTTGCGGATGTTTTGGAACGGCAGCAGGCGTATGAGGTAGCGGGGTATGTGGTCAATGATGCTTCTTCTGTAAAAGAGGGCTGTCCTTATCCGATTTTGGGAAATGACAGTGATCTGGAGCGGATTTATCAAAGCGGCATTACTAATGCCGCCGTCGGCGTCGGTTACTTGGGAAAGTCCGATGTCAGAGAGAGATTATGGGCCGTATTAGAACGGATCGGGTTCCGGCTTCCGGTGGTCTGCGATCCCTCGGCCATCGTATCGGACAGCGCGCAGGTTGGAGAGGGTAGTTTTATCGGAAAAGGGGCCATAGTAAATGCAAACGCATCTGTCGGAAAGATGTGTATTGTCAATACGGGTGCGATTTTGGAGCATGACTGTCAGGTAGGGGACTTTTCCCATATATCAGTGGGAACCGTGTTATGTGGAGAGGTGACGATCGGTAAGTCTGTTTTTGTCGGTGCAAATGCAACTGTGGTTCAGTGCCTCAGCATTGGAGACGGCAGTGTCGTGGGTGCGGGGACGACGATCAGAAAGAATGTGAAGGCGAACCGTATCACATGGAGCGGGGATAAGGTAAAACAGCTATGAGCAGAATATTTATCATCGCGGAGGCGGGAGTGAATCATAACGGGGATCTGCAAACGGCGAAAAAGCTGGTGGACGAAGCGGCGAAAGCCGGGGCGGATGCCGTCAAGTTCCAGACATTCAAAGCTGAAGCGCTGGTGAGCAAGGATGCGAAAAAAGCGGATTATCAGATGGAGACGACAAAACAGTCAGAGTCACAGTATGATATGTTAAAGAAACTGGAATTAACACCGGACATGCACGAACAGCTGATTGCATATTGCAGGGAGAAACATATTATGTTCCTCTCGACACCCTTTGATCTTGAAAGTCTTCATTATCTGGTAGAGTGCGGCGTGGAAATCATAAAAGTACCTTCCGGTGAAGTGACGAATTATCCCTATCTGCGGGAAGTGGGAAGGACCGGGAAGCGGGTTATTATCTCATCAGGGATGAGTACCCTTGAGGAAATCAAAGAAGCGGTTGAGGTGCTGCGGGGCAATGGCAGTACAGATATCACAGTGCTTCACTGTAATACAGAATATCCGACGCCCTATCAGGATGTGAATCTGCGGGCAATGGTGACCCTTGGGGAGACACTCGAAACTGCGGCCGGATATTCAGACCATACAAAAGGCATCGAGGTTCCTGTAGCGGCAGCGGCCTTGGGTGCAGCGGTGATTGAGAAACATTTTACGCTGGACAGGAATATGGAGGGTCCTGATCACAAGGCAAGTCTTGAGCCCAAAGAGCTTCAGGCGATGGTAGAAGCGGTCAGGAACATTGAGGCAGCTCTGGGGGATGGAAAAAAGCGCCCCTCTGAATCAGAGAAGAAAAATATAGAAATAGCGCGCAAGAGTATTGTGGCCCGATGTCCCATCAGGGCGGGGGAGCTGTTCACAGAGGATAATCTGACGACAAAGAGGCCGGGAAGCGGCATTTCCCCCATGCGCTGGAATGAAATTGTCGGGAAAACAGCAGTCAGGGATTTCGCGGAAGACGAATTGATTGAGGTTTGACAATGGAAAAGATAAGGATCGCAGTGTTGACGGCGACAAGAGCGGAGTATGGGATATTGAGGCCGCTGATAGAAAGAATATATACGGATAAAGATTTGGAACTGTCTTTACTGGTAACAGGCGCGCATCTGTCTGCGGAGTTTGGGAATACCTGTCAGGAGATTGCGGACGACGGTTTCCCGATTGCGGTAAAGATACCGATTTTAGAAACAGGAGATACTGCGGCGGCGGTCAGCAGGACAATGGCAAACGCATTGGACGGATTTGGCAGGTACTTTGAAGACCACCGGGTTCAGATGCTGGTTGTGCTGGGGGATCGTTATGAGACGATCGCAGTGTGCCTGGCGGCAATGAACGCCCGGATACCCATCGCACATATTCATGGCGGTGAGATTACAGAAGGGGCGGTAGATGATGCCATCCGTCATGCTATCACAAAACTCAGCTATCTGCACTTCCCTTCGACAAAGGCATATGCAGAGCGCATTATCCAGCTGGGAGAATCTCCTGAAAGGGTCTTTCCGGTGGGAGCGCTGGGCGTAGAAAACATCAGAAAAGTACCGCTGTTGTCCAGGGAAGAGCTGGAAGCGTCCATCGGTTTTTCCCTGGAAGGTGACTATGCGGTTGTGACCTTTCATCCGGTCACACTGGAAAAAAGCGGTGCAGAAGTTCAGTTTCAGGAGCTTCTGGACGCCCTGGATGCGTTTGAAATGAAATACATTATCACCAAAGCGAACGCCGATGCGGATGGGCGCGTCATCAATCAGATGATAGATCAGTACGCGTTGGCGCATGAGAATGTATATGCCATAGCATCGCTGGGGATGCGTAGATACTTAAGCGCGGTCAGGTATTGTACGATGGTGATTGGTAATTCTTCCAGTGGGATTATCGAGGCGCCGTCGTTTCAGGTGCCTGCGGTGGATATCGGCGACAGACAGCGGGGTAGAACAGCGGCGGCAAGTGTGATACACTGTAAGGCGGACAGGGAAGAGATCAGGAAAGCCATGGAGGAAGCCGTGGCCATGAAACGGCGGCTGGAAAAGGAGCCGGTGCAGAATCCTTACGAAGCAGAGGGAACAAGTGAGAAAATTGCCGCTGTTTGTAAAGACTTTCTGTTACATGACCGGATTGATTTGAAGAAAACTTTTTATGATATATAACCGTAAAGGAAAAATCTGATGTTATCGGACGGTAAGTGTGGGAGCACGAATTTCGATAGAAGAGGCAGGGCGAGTATGAAAAAAGTATTAGTGACGGGCGCGGACGGATTTATCGGAAGCCATTTGACGGAACTGCTTGTGGAAAAAGGGTATCAGGTAAAAGCATTCACTTATTATAATTCGTTTAATACCTGGGGATGGCTGGATACGCTGCCAGCGGACAAAATGAAAGAAATCGAGGTTTTTTCGGGAGATATTCGGGATCCGAACGGTGTGCGGGAAGCGATGAAGGGTATGGACGGTGTGTTTCATCTGGCAGCATTGATTGCCATTCCTTTCAGTTATCACTCACCGGATTCCTATGTGGATACAAATATCAAGGGGACCTTAAATGTGCTGCAGGCGGCCAGAGATTTGGGGACGGAACGGATAATGATTACGTCTACCTCAGAGGTGTACGGAACGGCGCAGTACGTGCCAATCGATGAAAAGCACCCCTATCAGGGCCAGTCTCCATATTCTGCGACCAAAATCGGCGCAGACCGGCTGGCGGAGAGTTTTTACAGGAGTTTTAATCTGCCCGTTTCCATTGTAAGGCCGTTTAATACATACGGGCCCAGACAGTCGGCAAGGGCGGTGATACCGACTATCATTTCGCAGCTTTTGTCAGGGAAAGAAGAAATCAAACTGGGGTCGCTTACGCCTACCAGGGATTTTAACTATGTGAAGGATACGGCGGCAGGCTTTGTGGCGATTGCGGAGTCTGAAAAAACCATTGGAGAGGAAATTAATATCGCAACGCAAAAGGAGATTTCAATCGGTGATCTGGCCCATGAGATTATCAGGCAAATCAATCCGAATGCAACGATTGTCTGTGACGAACAGAGACTGCGGCCGGAAAAAAGCGAGGTAAACAGGTTGTTGGGTGCGAATGGGAAGATCAAAAGACTTACTTCGTGGGAACCACAGTATACGTTTGGGCAGGGGATTGGCGAGACGATAGCTTGGATGAAAGAAAATATGGGGGGCTATAAGAGCGATATCTACAATATTTAGGTTACTTCAAATTATTAATAAGGACAGGCAGATATGATACACTTTTTGAAAAAGAGACATGTAAATTGTAACATTATTGTGTTACTTATATTGCTCTTTTTTATGACGATTGTGACAGGGATTTTTAATCAGATTAAGCCGATAGAACTTCTGGTGTTCTTTTGTTTTCAGGCTTTTTGCATTGTTCTGCCCGGGGCTGCCATTATGGCGCTTATACCGGTAAAAAATCTGAGAAGGATAGAAAAGGTAATGCTGATCTATGCTTCCGGCTATATGCTAACGATTCTGCTATATGCAGTGCTGATGCTGACCGTGGGAATCGAGTATGTGCCGGGAGCCTTTTTCCTGTTGCCGGTTCTGGCAGGTGCGGTATTGACGTTTAAATGGAATCAGAAAAAAGACTTTGCACGGAAAACGGAAGCGAAACCTTCGGAAAGCGAAGGAAATGTTATCTGGATTGCTACGGTTTTAGCAGTATTTTTTGTTTTACTTGTGGTTTTTTCTCTGAGATGGAAGATACCTTATACCGCAGGCTCCAATAATTATGAGACAGATTTTCTGTACTGGGCAGGAGATATGGTGGCCCTGAAAAAACACTTTCCGCCGAAGGAATTTCGAACGCTGGCACCGGAATACCGCTATCATTATTTCGGAGCTTTGCAGCAGGCCGCCGTTTCTGCGGTAACAGGCATTCAGGCGGTTAAGGTGGCCGTGTGCTATTCTTATATTGAGGGTGCTGTTTTGCTGGGGCTGTCTTCCTGCGCACTTGTGAGCAGAATGATTAAAAACAGGACGGCGCAAGTGTTAACGTTACTACTCATGCTGTTTTCTACAGGATATGAGGAAGTTGTGCCAATGACTTATATATGGCATATGTATCAGGTCCCGATGTCTTACGATATTGCGCAGAGCCTTGGAATTATCGTTGTAGTGCTGCTTTTGGTGCAGATGGAAAATGAAAAGACAGATGTGTTCAATTTGGGTTGGAGCTTATGTTGCCTGTTATGTTGTACGGGAACTAAAAGTGCGGCGGGAGCTGTGATTTTTTGCGGCTTTGCCATTACCTATCTTTATTTGGTTCTGTCGCGTAGCAACAGGAGAATGGCTTGTATCACCATGGGTTTTATGTTGGCTGTATTTGGTGCGGTGGGAGTATACCTGTGGCCTATTGCGAGAAACTTTAATTTAACATTATATCTTCCAAATATTCATTTTAATAGTGGCTCACAGGTGGTACAGTCTCTGCGCGCCTGCATTGTCTGGCTTGGCAGATACGGTTTGCAAACGGCGAGGTCCAATTGCTTTACGTTTATTCCGGCAGGGCTTTATTGTCTTTATCTGCTGCTTTTTAAAAAGCTGAAAAAAGAGCATCTGTTGTTTATCGTTATTATTATGGTCGGAACCATGGGGAGCTATGTGATTAACTTTAACGGAAACTCGCAGATGTATTTTTGCTTTGTTGCGTTTCCTTTTGCCGCTTTACTGACAGGTGCTTTGACGGAAACAATTTTTCAGAGGTTTCTGTCAAAAAAAGTACAGTATGTTACAGTAGGGATTTTCAGCGTTGCGGCAATAGTTTTTATGCTGCGTAATAACTATTTGGGATATTTTGGTTATAATTTTGTTGAAGGACTGAAAAATATCAGAGTTCCGCGTCCGGCTGAAGAAGGAGAATGTCTGATCGAGGTATCTCAGGCGCAATGGGAGGCTTATACATGGATCAGGGACAATACGGACGAGGATGTGATTCTGCTATCTGACAGGGTCTGGGGAAATGTACATGATCCTACTGGTATTTTTTCGGAGAGATATGTTTACCTTTATCATGACTTTGAGACGGACTATCTGAGGGGGATAAGTTGTTTTGGCGGCAATCAGGAAGCCGTCAGATATTATGCGGAGCTGGGACTTGACTATATTGTGCTGAGGAAGTTTTATACACCGTTGTTTACCTGTCCGAAGGATGTGGGAGAAGTGGTGTTTGAAAACGACGAGGTTGCCGTATATAAGTTGTTTTGGGGGCAACATGGGAGAAACGGTGTTTTTTATTGAGGATTTAAAGAAATGTGTGAAATCAGTGTTATCATACCGGTATACAATACCGCGCAGTATTTGAAAAAATGTGTAGACAGTGTCCTGTCTCAGACTTTTCAAAATATGGAGATCCTGTTAGTGGAAGATGGTTCGCCGGACAGCGCAGCGCAGATCTGTGATCAGTATGAGAAGCAGGAGAAAAGAATCCATGTGATTCATCAGCAAAACAGCGGGTTAGCGATTTCCAGGCGAAATGGACTCAGAGCGGCGCAGGGAAAGTATGTGATGTTTCTTGATTCGGATGACTGGATTGATTCGGAAATGCTGTCGGCATTATATGAAAGAATTGAAAGCAGGCAGGCGGATGTGGTCTGTTCACAGTTCAGGCGGGTCACGGACGGGGGAATGCCCGGTGGGGAAAAGAAGCGGTTTTCTGAAATTGTCTGTGATGACAGGAAAGAAATGGTGTATCATCTGCATGTGACACGGTATATCAGCACGTCCGCTGTGACAAAGCTGATCAGGCGTGAGTTGTTGGAAATGGTGGAATTCCCGGATAATCTGGCCATTGGTGAAGAGCACGATATGGTTTCCCAATTGATATGGAAGGCGTCGAGAATAGTTATTACTGACAACGTGTATTACAATTATTATATGCGCAGTTCAAGTATATCGCATTCAGGATATAATCCGAAATACGCAAATTCTCTCGCCAGATATATACAGATTGAGAGTAGTTTCGAGCAGATGTTTCCCGAATACCGGGTATATTTGCGCGGATTTTATGCAGAGTTTGAGATGGCAGTGATTACCGCTATGTGCAGGAACCGGGTTTATGACTGGAAGGTGATCAAAAAGCTGCGGCAGCATCTGCGGATTCAGGTAAAGGATATATGCGGCAGCGGGACAACGCCTCTCTATTTAAAATGCAGTGCGGTTATGATTATTTATTTTCCGAGAGTATTTCTGTTTTTGTTTCGGGGAATACATTTACTGACGGGGCGATAAGAGTCGGAAAGTTGTATTATCCGATAATGTATGGTAAACTTATCCAAATATAAGTAAAATGATAAAGGATCAGTTCCCACGCGTGAAGCGCTTCGGAATGGAGTAAAAATGGAAAAAGAGAAAAAAATCAGTGTGATGATTCCCTGTTACAATGAGGTAGAAAACGTAGAACCCATGAGTTATGCGGTGCAGAATGTACTGGAGGAGACTCTTTCTAAGTACGATTATGAGATTTTGTTTATCGACAACTGCTCCACGGATGGTACGAGGGACAAGCTTGAGAAAATATGCGCTACCAATAAGAAGATTAAGGCTATTTTTAATGTGACGAATTTCGGGCAGTTTAATTCTCCGTTTCATGGTCTGTGTCAGACCACGGGAGACTGTACGATCAGTATGTGCTGTGACTTTCAGGATCCGGTGGAACTGATTCCACGTTTCGTGGAAGAATGGGAGAAAGGACACAGGATTGTCAGCGGAATCAAGACTTCCAGCAGGGAGTCCAGTGCGCTTTACTTTTTAAGAACCGTATACTACAAACTGATCAAAAATATGTCCGACGTCAAAATGATAGAGCATTTTACGGGGTTTGGACTGTATGATAAGACATTTATTACACTGCTTCGGGAACTGGATGACCCGATTCCTTTTTTGCGGGGAATTGTGGCGGAATACGCGTCGGGCTTCAATATGATCGAGATAGAATATGAGCAGGCAAAGCGGAAGGCCGGTAAGACTCACAATAACTTTTACAGTCTTTACGATGCCGCTATGCTCAGTATTACATCCTATACCAAGGTAGGACTGCGGCTTGCCACATTGCTTGGGTTTTTGTCTTCTGGCATTAGCCTGCTCATCGCGTTTGTTTATCTGATTATGAAGCTGGTAAACTGGGGAGATTTTCAGGCGGGCAATGCGCCCATGATTCTGGGAGTTTATGTGATCGGTTCCCTACAGCTTTTCTTTATTGGTTTACTGGGCGAGTATATTTTAAATATTAATACGAGGATCATAAACAGGCCCATTGTTATTGAGGAGAAGCGGATTAACTTTGAGGAGACAGATTCCTGAAAGAGCGGATTATGGATATGCGGAAAGTAAAAATTTCGGTGGTTACCGTGTGCTATAATGCGGCCGATACCATTGTGGAAACGATAGAGTCGGTACTTGGGCAGACATGCGTGGATATGGAATATGTGATTGTAGACGGTCTGTCGCAGGACGGCACCCGGGAGATCATTCATCGTTATGAGAATCGCCCTTGGGTAAGAGTTGTTTCTGAAGCGGACAGCGGATTATATAACGCCATGAACAAGGGAATTGATCTGTGCTGCGGGGAGTATGTTATCTTTATGAACAGCGGCGATCAGTTTTATGATGAGCAGGTTCTTGCGGATATGCTTCCTTATCTGGAGCAGGATCTGGTATACGGCAATGTACTGCGGCGCAGGGCGGACGGGGAAGAGATCGAAAAATACCACGGGAAATATAAATTGATGCTGCTTCTTTTAAGCGGCAGAATGATGAGTCATCAGTCCCTATTTACGAGGACAGAAGTTATGCGGCGGCTGCGTTTTGATGAGCAGTACCGTATCTGCGCCGATTATGATTTTGTTGTGAGAGCGAAAAGACAGAAATGCTCCATTCGGTATGTGGACAGAACGGTCAGTATAGTGGAGAATGCGGAAGGGATCAGTTCCCAGCCTGGCAATTACGATATCATGCGCAGGGAAGACGATACAAGCCTGCGGCGGAGCTACCCGCTGTTATATATTCTTATTAAGGCGCCGAAGGGACTGGTGAGGTGCGTCAAACGAATGCGGGAAAAAGAAGGCAGGGTGCATGCAATTGGAAAAGATTAATGCAGTTCTGATCAGGATATACAATTTTCTCATAGCAAGGCGGTTTATGAATCGAAACAACAAAGTGTGCAGAAGGATTCGGGCTGCCCTGTATCATAATATATGCCGGAAATGCACGGCCAGCTTCGGAATGTGTAATCCTGACAGGGTGTTTTATGTCATAAGATCTCCGAAATCAGAGCTGGGATTTTTCGGCTTATATAATTATGTGGTGGACGAGCTCAGGGAAGCGGAGAGGCTGAAGGCCGAGCCGGTCGTAGACTGGCAGTATTATCCCAATGATTATCTTTTAGAGGATACGCTTGTGGGAAGAGTCAATGCATGGGAATACTTTTTCCAGCCGGCATCGGGAGTATCATTGTCGGAGGTATACCGCAGCAAACATGTGATCATGAGCAGCGGCGAGTATACCGGAACTCTTTCTGAGGTGAATGATGCGGAGGGGTTAATGGAAAGCAGCAGGCTCATCGGAAAATATATTCGGCTGAACGAAAAAACGAAGCGTCTTTGTGAAGAAGAGTATAAAAGGATGGGGATGGATCACTTCAGGACGTTGGGCGTGAAGTGCAGAGGAACCGATTTCAGGGAGACCAGACCTCGCAATCATGTAATTTGTCCGGACGTGGAAATTACGTCGCAGATTATAACTGATAAGTGCAGGGAGTGGGGAGAGTTTGATAAAATATTTCTTGCCACCGAGGATGAGGTCATGTTTGAGCAGATGAAAGATATTTATTCGGACAGGCTGCTTTATAATCAGACCGAAAGATTTAAGACTGCTAACGGACAGTGGCTGAATAAAACTTTTGACAGATCCAGCAGGGATAAAAACTATAAATATGACAGAATGCTGGAATATTTGATATCGGTGTATTTGTTGTCAATGTGTGACGCCCTCATCGCGCCGATCGTGGGCGCGACCTTGGGAGCTATGCGGATTAAGGGCAGATATGAGCAGTATTATTTAATACATTTGGGAAACTATGATTAGGAATGGAGAGCAGGATGAAAGTGTTGCATCTGGCGACCATTGATCTGGGGGGCGCCTATAAAGCGGCGGTCAGAATTAGCGAAAGTATGCAAAAATGCGGTATTGATTCTGAAATTCTGATCAGAACCAAAGTGCATGACGATACGCAGGCGGCAGAGGTTTTTGAAAATGCCGCAAAGAAATTTGTGTCCAAATCCAAAAATTTTGTCAATCTGATGTTGTCCCAAAAGGATATCATCAGTGACTATCTGGGAACGGACGTCTCTGCACATCCGTTGGTGCAGGATGCGGATGTGCTGGTGCTTCACTGGGTCAATTCGTTTCTGTCGTACAGGAGTGTAGAAAAGCTGCTGGCTACAGGAAAAACAGTCATATGGGTGATGCACGACATGTGGACATTCACCGGCGGGTGTCATTATGACGGGTACTGTGGCGGATATGCCCATGGTTGCGGGAAATGCCCTCATATAGGAAGTGGGAAGGAAAACGATCTGTCGCGCAGGAATTTTACGCGAAAGGCGCAGGTCATGAAATCCGGGAAAATGATTTTTGTGGGGCCCAGTCAGTGGAGCGTTGATTGTGCGGGGAAGAGCAAGATTACCGAAAGACAGAGGATTGTCCGAATCTTAAACCCGGTGAATCGGGATGTATTTTACCGAAGAGATACCATACCGGCGCTCAAAAAAAAGTATCGAATTCCTGTGGACAGGAAAATTATTTTATTCGGAGCCACACAGGCGGACAATAATAAAATCAAGGGGATGCAGTATCTGGATGAGGCATTGTGTGGGCTTTCTGAAAAAGAATACGCCGTGGTTATTTTCGGTAACCAGGGAAGCGTGCATCTTACCAATGATAAACTGGAAGTTCGATGTCTTGGCCCGGTGAAACAGGAGGAAGCCCTTGCCGAGATTTATAGCTGTGCGGATGTATTTGCCGCGCCGTCTTTGCAGGAGGCCTTTGGCTATACGGTGAGCGAGGCCCTATCGTGCAGAGTGCCGGTGGCTGCTTTTGCCGTGGGCGGTATCAAGGATCAGGTAAGACATTTGGAAAACGGATATCTTGCTCCGGCGAAGGATGCACAGGAGCTGTTAAAGGGGATTAGGTGGTGTACGGACGCGGATAATCAGACTCGCATAAGGCAGGCGGCGCTGCCGGACAATGATTATCAGACGATTGGCAAGGCCTACAGGGCGCTTTGGAGTGATCGGTAGAAACAGAGACATAAGACTACAGGTGCAGATTTCAAAAGGAGAAATACGGAGAGGAATCGCAGATGATCATAAAAACTATTTTTAATAGAGTATTTGATGAGGAACGGAAGACACAGTTAAGAGAAAAATACGCCGCGGTTTTTGTGACTTATGACAGGCGGCTGGTATACAGGCAATATTTGAAAGCATACAGGAAGATTTTGAAGCGCATTATCTATCATACGGACGGTGAATCCTGGGAATACAGGGAGAATGATTTTCTGAACGCCGTGAAAAGGGAATACGTGAAAACTATGCTGCTGACAGATCCTGGGCTCGACCGCAGTCGCTATGAAAAGGAGCTTGCCTACATCAGGAAAGCGGGGGCGGACGCATTTCCCTATGAAAATATGCATCAGACCTTTTATATGGAGGAAGACGTGAAACGGGATGAGGAGACGGGGCTGTTGTATGTAACCTATAAAGGAAACCGCCTCTATTTCAGGAAAAGTTACAGCGTGCAGGATGTACTGAACGTTTTTAACGGTCTGTGCAATGAACAGCAGGAGCACTCTCCGCACAGATATCTTTCCGAGAAGGTGAAGGTGGATGAAGGCGATATTGTCTTTGACATCGGCTGTTCAGAAGGGATTTTTTCGCTGGAGATCGTATCCAAAGCGAAACATGTGTATTTATTCGAGGCGGATGAAGGCTGGGTCGAAGCGCTTACGCAGACTTTCAAACCTTTTACCCAAAAGGTTACAATCATTGCGAAATGGGTTTCGGATGTTGACGACGATAAAAATATATCTATTGACAGTTTTATGAAGAAGGAAGGGCTTGACCACATCGACGTCGTTAAGATGGACGTGGAGGGATTTGAACGAAAAGTCCTCACGGGAGCCAGCCAGGCAATTGCGAAAAACGAAGTGGAGAAACTGCTGGTATGTACTTATCATAATGCCGGCGATGCGGAGTGGGTGTCAAAATACTTACAGAACTATGAGCTGGAGTACTCGGAAGGATATATGCTGACGGCGTTATGGAGAGAAATATGGGATGTTCAAAAACCGTATTTTGTGCAGGGCGTTATCAGAGCCAGAAGAAAAGCTTAGAATTCTGTGGGATAAACAGGAGCCGTTATGTTAGTCAGTATTATAACCGTTTGCTATAACAGTGAAAAGACAATTGCGCAGACGATTGAGAGCGTCTTACACCAGTCATATCGGGAGATTGAGTATATTATCGTGGATGGAAATTCTACGGATCGCACGATGGAAATTGTGGAGAGGTACCAGGCGGAATTTGACGGGCGGATGAAAGTGGTATCGGAGCCCGATGACGGCATTTATGATGCCATGAATAAGGGAATCCGTATGGCTTCGGGGGAGCTGATTGGAATTATCAACAGCGACGACTTTTATGAGCCGGATGCGGTAGCAGTGATGGCGAAAATTTACAAACAGGGTATGTGCGCGGTGATGTACGGAGAAATCAGAAGTCTGGTAGACGAGAAGGAGGAGTCCATTTCCCTGCTGTCCCATGAATTTCTGGACCAGCGGATGATCAGACATCCGGCCTGTTTTGTTACCAGGAGCGCGTATGAGAAGTATGGTCTGTTTGATACCAGATATTGCTGCGTGGCCGATTACGATCTGATGCTGCGGTATCACAGATCTGGCGGCGTGGAATTTATACCGGTCTATGAAGTTATTGCCAATTTCAGGAATGAAGGTGTCTGTAACAGCATGAGAGCCTATCTGGATTTGCTGGATTTGCAGAAGAATTACTGCATGATAGGCAAAGGGCAGTACCTGATAGCAAAGATGAGAACGAAGCTTTCAGGGTTTTTACGCGGTCAGGGGAAATAGCTTCGACAGAACCGAGGCAAAATTATGTATTGATTCGTGATGCAGATAGCGAAGGATGGAAGTTATGGTAAAACGGATGAAACAGCAAATAAGCATTGTTTCATTACTGACAGGAGCCGGCACGGTTTTCATTGGATATTTTGCATGGGGATTATTGACGGTCTTCCACAAAAGCGGTTTCTTTGGTATGGCCGGATTCTTTTTTTCACTGATGACAATGTTTTTTTATGCGCTGTTTTGTTATTCTGTCGTTATACTTGCGAGGAAAGATTTCTGTAGGCAGCTTTTGGTGATATCGGGTTGGGGTGTGGTTCTTTGCCTGCTTCTTTTGTTAAAAGGCGGCGGTGCTCTGGTTTTGCAGGGAGATTATGCGAAGTTGTGGCTGAATATCCTCTGGCTTGTCGACTTTGCAGGATGCTGTATCCTTTTGGGGCATTGCAGGCAGCCTTTGGCAGGCGACGACGACGGACAGGGTTTCTTTGTGGTCGGTTGGAAAGAGATCGTTGGCAGAGTGCTGAACGATCATAAGTGGTTGCTTCTTATGTTGGCAGTGACGTTACTGCTTTTGATTGAGCCGGACGCCGTGCAATTTAAGTGGGATGGACTTTTATATTATCTTGCCTGCCGGGAGGGGGCGGCGGATTCCATCAGTTCTCTTGCTCCGTATGGTCATATCGCGCAGACCTATGGTATGCTTAACTGCCTGGGGGGATTACTTGCGGGCGATATGACTGTGGCGATGATTGGCATGAATATTTTCCTGTTTCTGTGCAGTGTCTGTGCCTTTTATGGTATGATAAAGTGTATGCTGCCGGGGAAGCAGGATTTTGTGTATGCTTTGGCGACGTCAATCTATGCATGGTCGCCTTTTACGCTGGGAATGGTATATTATCACAGTCTGGATTTTTACTGTCTGTGTTTTTTTGTGATCATGCTGTACTTTCTGTATCGGAAACAGTGGATATATTTTCTTATCGCATCCATGCTGTTTTGCTTTACCAAGGAACCTGCTGTTCTGATTTATGGAGTGATATGTGCAAGCCTTGTTGTTTCGGATTTTGCAGATCATGCAGGGGCGCCTTTCAAGACGCGAATCGGAAAACTGTTGCGGACAAAGCAGTATTATGTTATGGTTCTGCCAGGCATTCTGTGGCTTGCTACCTACAAGATGCTTGGACCGTGGAGCGCAGGTGTGGGAGGTCTGTGTATAGACGCAGAGTATGTACTTGAAAAGTTGAAGGTCTTATACGTTTTACAGTTTAACTGGCTGCTTACCCTGTTGTGTGCGGGCGGCACCGTTGTCTGTATTGTCAGAAAGGAAAGAGGCGCTTGGCGTTGTCTCTTCCCGATTTTCTGTGGACAGCTTGCTTTTACGGTTTTCAGCTGTGCCTTTAAGACGGTGAACCATCCACGCTATAATGGAACGAGCCAGCCAACGCTTATCTGCATGGCGATTGTACTTACCGCCTGTTTGCTGGAACATTTGCATGGACGAATCTTTGCAGGAGGCGTGGCTGTGTTGATGGTGGTATCCTCCTTTTATACCGTTGATCCGATGACGCGCCTGTGCTTTCCGCAATATAATATCGGGAATACGATTATGGTTACGACGGATACCAATCCGCTGGGGGACGGCATGATTTATAACAGGCAGATGCTCTGGTTGGAACATGCGTTGGGGGCGGCGTTGGCGGACTCTCTTGTCGAAAGCGAGGTGGTGTTTTTTCCGTCTTTAGGTGGGAGCACTTATTTTTTCGACGGGATGGCAAAGGTAGATGCTGTGATCGGAGATTTTTACAGGGAGCAGGAATACTGGAATACGACAGAGCGCAGACGGGTAATCACTGCGGGAAATCATGTGCAGGCCTTTTCGGCCTGTCAACTGGCGGAGAAGCCGGATTGGGATGAAGTAGCAGGAGAAGTTGGAGGCAGGAAAAATTATTGTTATCTTCCCTGTGCAGGAGAAGCGCTGGCAGAGGAGATCAGGGAGCAGTTTCGTGTGCTGGAAGAGATGGAATATGCATACAGAGGATGGAAGGTTTACAGGATATGCTTTGAGTGAAGCTTATGAGAAATCATGGTGAGGGAGAAAACAAAGATGCACGAGGATTTCATATTAAAAACAGCGGTTGCTTTCTGCGTATTTAAGAATCTGGATACCACAAAACAGGTTTTTGAAAGGATCAGAGAGGCAAAACCGCCGAAATTATATATCGTAGCTGACTCGGCAAGAGCTCATGTGCCGGGAGAAAGGGAAAAAGTGGAAGAGGTTCGAAGCTATATTGAAGAACATATTGACTGGGAATGCGAAGTGTTTAAAAATTATGCTGGGGACAATATGGGCTGTGGCAGAAGAATTTCAAGCGGATTAAACTGGGTGTTTGAGCAGGAGGAACAGGCCATTATACTGGAGGACGATTGCGTGCCTGACTCCACCTTTTTCCGCTACTGTCAGGAAATGTTGGAGTATTATAAGGATGATGAGCGGATTATGATGATCAGCGGGAACAACCCGTATGCAAGCTGTTATCACGGTGATGAGGACTATTTGTTTTCCAAAGTGCCGTTTATCTGGGGCTGGGCTTCCTGGCGGCGTGCGTGGAAGCTGTATGATTATGACTTAAAGACCCTGCCTGAGAACAGAAAATCTTCTTTGTTTAAGCGGGTGTTGCCCACAAAGGCATACTGGGTTTACATGGCGGAATATGAGTCCTTATACCGTCATGAATTTGATACATGGGATTATCAGCTTATGTATGCCGGAATTTTACATGACAAGCTGAATATTGTGCCTTGCGAGAGCCACGTGTTTAATATCGGATTCAGCGAAGAAGCGACGCATACCTTTCGGGCACCCAAGTGGATGAAACAGGAAGTGAGACCGGTTCGGTTCCCCATCCGCCACCGGGGGAAGGTACAGTGGGACGAGGCGTTTGACAGGGGGTATTTTAAGGCTGCAAACCGCCATGGACTGATTGTAAAGATAAAATACATGTTGGGCCTTGACGTGAATAAGTCCGTATTTGAAAAGCTAAAAGGCAGATAAAAGGAGCCGTACATGTTAAATGTATTAATGATGGTGAGCTGGTATCTGCCAAAAGATGGCGTGGATCATGCCGGAAATTTTCATTATGAACAGGCGATGTCCCTGAGTAAATACTGCAATATCATGATCTATTATCCCTACGACAGACAGGTAAAGCAGATCGGGCATGGGACAGAACAGGGGATGGAAGTCTGGCGCTCGCCATATAAATTGCAGAATAAGGTCAGAAACAGACTTTATATGTTTCAGGCCATGAGACAGATCGTGAAATCCTTTCATCCGGACATCATTCATGCGCAGGTGGCCACAGAGGTTGGCAGATTTGCCATTATTCTTGGAAAGATTTTTCGCATTCCGGTCATGGTGACGGAGCATTCCACCATCGAGGCTTCTGGGGTGCTGCAGTTCCCCCTGCACCAGTATGCGGATTTTGTATACGGGCACAGCCGATATAACGCCTGCGTGTCGGAGGATCTGACAAAGAAGCTGTCGGCGGTTTTTCCAAAATACCGTTTCCATACGGTTTATAATGGCATTATCGTTCCGAAAACGGTTGATACATCTGTACGGTATCGACAGGAGGGATGTGTCAATTTTGCGCTGGTGGCCAGTCTGTATGACAGAGAGATCAAGGGAATCCCTACGCTGCTTCAGGTGATGCACAGGATGAAGCGGGAAGGATTACAGGCGAGGCTGCATATTGTGGGAGACGGCGTATTCAGACAGGAATTTGAGCAGATGGCAGTCCAGCTTGACGTCCGGGAAGAATGCATTTTCCACGGGAAGGCGGAGAAAAAGAAACTGTATGCCATTTTGAATCAAATGGATTTTCTTGTTTCCGCCAGCAAGTTTGAGTCCTTTGGATGTACCATTGCGGAAGCGATGATACTGGGGAAACCTGTAGTCTGTACAAAGAGTGGGGGACCGGAGTCCTTTGTGTCAGGACATACCGGGATTCTGGTGGAGAAGGAAGATGTGGACGCCCTGTATAGTGGCATAAGGGAAATGATCTCGCATTTTCGGGAGTACCGGAGTGACGCGATTAAGGCGTATGCGGCGAGGAAGTTTGATATTGACGGAATCAGCAGGGAGTATTTGGAGATCTATAGGAGTATTGTGGAGAAAAAATGAAGAATATACGAACTTTTGGACAACTGTTCAGCCAGCTAACGCATATTTTAAACAGGAAACAGCAAAGGCAGTTTGGATTTTTGATAGTCGGAACTATTTTTGTGGGGATGTTGGAAGTCTTAGGCGTGAGTGCTATTATTCCTTTTGTCCTGGTTATGCTTTCTCCAGAACAGTTTATGCAGAATTCTTATGTACAATACCTCACCGGAATACTCGGCATAACAGAATACCGACAAATCTTGCTGTTGGTGGCTGCGGGTATTATTCTCATTTATATCGTTAAAGAAGTCATGATCATCCTGATCAATTATTTTCAATGTCAATTTCGTAACAGACTGGAGAGAGATTTATCGAATAGTATGCTGGAACATTATTTGCATCAGAACTATCTCTTTCACGTTAATACCAACAGCTCAGAGATTGTCAGAAGTGTGCACAGTGACGTTTCCGGGGTGGCCAGTGTGGTGGACGCCTTTTCCAACTTATCCTGCGAGGCATTCAGCACGGTGTTGATCGGTTTGTTTCTGGTGAGCATTAATTCGGTTATGGCGGTGATTCTGCTTATGCTCTCCGGATTTACGTCTCTTGGCATCATTATAGTATTTAAGAAAAGAATAAATATCAGCGGCGTCGAGTGCAGGAATGCCTATCAAAAGAAAATTCAGTATATTCAGCAGGCGGAGAACGGTATCAAGGACATTATTGTAAAACAGAAATACGAGTATTTCATGAATTGTTTCCGGCAGTATTCGCAGGAAGCGTGCCACCATAATACCGTATATCTGACAATAGCCAAGATGCCGAACAGGATAGTAGAGGTAATATTCATTGCGGGGCTCCTGATTGCGGCGGTATTTTGCACCGGCGACGGGGAGAACGCGTCTATGTTTGTAACGCAGCTTGGCGTTTTCGGTGTGGCGGCCACAAGGATTCTGCCCGCCATCTCTAATATTGCCGTGTATATGAATAATCTGATTTATTTCCGGCCTACCGTGGAAGCGATTTACGAGAGCAGGAAAAACGCTGGAAAAGATCATGATGCTGCGGCGAAAACGCCGCAGGAAAGAATTCCTTTCAGGGATAAACTATGTATTTGCGGTGTTTCCTGGAAATATGCAGAAAATGCAGATTATATTTTGGAAAATGTGTCCCTGGATATTCAAAGAGGCGAGGCGGTGGCGCTGATTGGTTCTTCAGGGGCGGGGAAGACCACGCTGGCGGATATCATGCTCGGACTGCTCAGGCCCATACAGGGTACAATCAAAGTGGACGGCAGAGATATTCACGAAGATCCTCTTATGTGGTCTCAGATGGTGGGGTATGTGCCGCAGTCGTTGTTTTTGCTGGACGATACCATTCGAAACAATATTGCCTTCGGGGTCCCGGAAAAGGAGATTGAGGAGGATAAAATCTGGATGGCGCTTAAGGAAGCGCAGCTTAAGGAGATGGTTGAGCAGCTTCCAGAGGGGCTGGACACGAATTTGGGAGAACAGGGGTTAAAGATATCAGGAGGACAAAGACAGCGTATTGCAATTGCAAGAGCTCTTTATTTTGACCCGGATATTCTGGTTCTGGACGAGGCGACATCGGCACTGGATACGGAAGTGGAGTCGGCGGTCATGGAATCCGTGGATGCACTTCATGGCCGGAAAACGCTGATTATCGTTGCGCATCGCTTGTCCACGATACGTAAGTGTGATAAGATATACGAAGTTGTAGATAAGGGATTGACGTTAAAAAGCAGGGAGGAAGTGTTCGGTGAGGGATAAGCTGTGCTGGGAATTTTTTGATAAGTACAATTATATTTTGCACTATGTCCGTTTTCGCAAAAGTCAGCTTTATGAGAGATTCACCGGAAAAGGGCACTGGCCGATGCCGCGCATGGTTGCCGGACGCTTGCTGCTTTCTGCGCCGAAGACCAATGAAATGATTGGACAGGCAATCTTAGCCGGTAAACCATTTTGGGCAGGACGGTTTGGCGGTTCGGAGATGAATTTGATTTATCACACGCTTCTCTACCGTATGCATCCGAAGAAGGACCGGCGGGATGCGGCATTACAACAATTGTGTATGCTGTCCGGATTTTTTCCCTGTGACATGAAGCAGGGAGAAAAGTTTGTGGACATGATGTTGGACACGTGCGGGCAGATCGATCTGCTGGCGGAGTGGCGCAGATATATGGAAGATTATATTTATGTGAAATATCAGCCGCATACCAGACTGACACAGCTTTTGCATTTGGAACCCTGGAATATGTATAAACATCCCGGCAGCGAAATCAAACCATGGAGCGCGGCATTGAAAGGAAAAAAAGTGCTGGTTGTACATCCTTTTGAGGCGTCCATCCGAAATCAATATGAAAAAAACAGAACTCATATTTTTGAGCGCATTTTTGATGCGGAGGATATTTTGCCTGAATTTGAATTGCTCACGCTAAAGGCGGTGCAGACACTTGCCGGAGAGCATGACAGCAGATTTCAGACATGGTTCGAGGCGCTTGACTGGATGGCGGGACAGTGCGGGCAGATGGATTTTGACGTGGCAATTGTCGGCTGCGGCGCTTACGGATTTCCGCTGGCGGCAGAGATCAGGAACATGGGAAAGGTTGCCATTCATTTGGGCGGCGCAACACAGTTGATGTTCGGTATTCTGGGACATCGCTGGGAGGATGAATACGCGGACTTTTGCAGGGATGTGGTTAACGAATACTGGGTAAGGCCGCGGGAGTCGGAAAAAATATCCGGCGCGGATCAGGTGGAAGAGGCTTGTTATTGGTAATGTAGGGGCTGCTTATGAGGGAAAATGAAAACTGGAAAATTTATATTGTAGGACATAAAAAAATATATGCGGAATTGATGGCGGGCGACAGCCGGTTTAACAATGAAAACTATGTGTTTTTAAATGTCGGAGAATTAGAGCGGCTGGAAAACAGCGAGAAATACAGGTGTATCAATCAGAGAGAGCTTCCAAACTATGTGGCATTAGGGAAATATTGGGCAGAGAGTGAGGGCATTTATAATATTTGGAGAAGCGGCCTTTATAAAGAGTTGGAGTATATCGGGTTTCTGCATTATGATATCGAATTTCGACTGACGAAGCGATTTTGCCCGGGCGGCCGCACCAATATTACGGAACGGATTGATAAGTATATCAGAGGAAAACAAAAAGCGCATATCAGTTTTGCGACTTTTACCACACAGCAGGATTACGCGCAGCGGATGATCATGGACCCGTCCAAGCCTGAGGAGTTGGAAGGAGACGGAATTAATTGTTATGACCAGATTATAAAAGATTATAACAATTATTTTAAAACCGATTATACGCTTAAAGATTTTTTTGCGCGTAAATATATTAATCTCTGTTCCTGTTTTCCTGTCTCTTATACACATCTCCGAGCCCACGAGACTAGCGCTCATC
>CAMQTN010000055.1 GCA_947037115.1 uncultured Lachnospiraceae bacterium | reverse complement strand
TTTCTGTAGCAGGAGAAAATATGTTAAGTAATCAGATAATGCAGCATAAGCAAGCTGTGTTAAATGGCTATACAAATGTAAAACTATCTGCATCAAATGATATTGATTTTTGGGATAAAACATTAAAGAGATGTAAAGAGAATTTCATTGGTATTTTAAAGGAATTAGAATAATCAGTTGAGTTAATCATGATGCGAAAGGAAGAGATATGTGATCAAGCCAGACAAAGGGGTAAATGGTTACTTATGATTTTCAATCAATAAAAGATCTACTGCAAAAGTGCATAGAAAATGGATGCGAAGCAGAATTGACACTATATATGAACCATATGAAGTATATGATTATAATTTATGATGACCATTGCTCTTTTCAAAGATGCGGCTGTAAAAATGGGATTAAAACGGTATATGCAAAGTATTATCCAAAAGGAGTAGTGGATTTCTTTTGCAAACATCATAGTAAAGAACATGTTTTAGACGGGATAGCGTCTGGGAATGTGGCTGTTTTAGATGCTTCACTAGATGCAAAAGATTCAGCAATAGCTCTTTCTAATAGAAAAATACAAGATAATCTTAAGACAATGGAATGGAGTCCCGATATGAACCTGACAAATTTTTTAAAACAGACAGATGCCCTTATGGCGCAATATTCAACAGAGCAACTCATTGCTTTTATTCATGAGATCGGGAGAGTTTTCCCGGAGCATCGCAGGGAAGAGTTTCTGGAAATGCTGAAATCTGTCGGGAATAAAACGAGAAAAGCAATAAACAAAAATGGGTCAATAGATATTGATTTTGATGAGACATATAGCCGCATCAGAGATAATTTGAAGCGTATTGATTCACAGGAAGTTACTATTACCGGAATACTGAACGAAGAATATGACGACTGGTATGACGACAGTGACGAGGAATTTTATTATGAGGACAACAGCGGCATTTCGGATATGCTTGCGGAGGCCTGTGACTTTGTGCATATCTGTATGGACAGGGAGAGATATAAAGAAGGTTTTGAAGTTGGAAATCAAATGTTGGCAATGGAAATTCTATGCGATAATGAGTATGGCGATGAAGAACTTTCACTTGGGGATCTGGTGTGTCATGAGCTTTTGAACTGCGACCTGAAACAGGTTGTCCTCGATACAGTATATTGTGCATATCATGCAGTGCCTCCCGCCGAACGCCAGGAGACATTGTATGGAGTTATTGTAAATGCAAAAATGGATGAAATCACATTAGAAGCAATTATGCAGCATGGAGATGAAGAATTACCTGCGCTTGAAGAATTTCTGCCGCTTTGGATTACATATCTTTGCGGTAAGACCGGGCATGATGCCGACCGCCTTATTTCGGAAGCCGTCGGCTTGTTAAATGATGTTTCTTTGGAGGTTCGGTATGCAGAAAAATATGCCGCTGTCCATCCAGGATTATATTTGAACATACTGGAAAATGAGAAATGCGTGTCGGCAAATGATATGGTAACCGTAGGAATAAGAGCGATGAGGACGATACCCGGGAAATATATGATACGCAGTAGAGCAGCATTGAAAACGGCTGAGTATGTTATTGCAGCAGATGGAGAACGGTCTATACTGGAAAAGTGCTATTTTGCCGCATATGAATCGGATACATCTGCCCTGAATTATCTTCGAGTGCTGTTAAACAGTGGCGAAAACGAAAAGAAAAGGGAAGAACTTCAAAAGATCTTAATGAAATCATCTGTACATAAAAGTGGTGGTTCTTTTAGTATGTATGAAAGAAGTTATTCATTCTCTGAAAGGGAAGAAAACAGGCCGGACAGCAATATGGTTTTACTGCTCAGATTTTTAGACGGACAGTTTGGGGAAGTATTGGACGAAGGATTAAATAAATCGGAAGCGTTAGGCTGGACGGGCACTTTTATGAAACAGGGAATGGCATTGTATCTTCTATATTTATATGAAGGGCAATGGAATGGTAAGGGGATTGCTGCTATGGAAGAGATCGCAAAAAGTGCAATTAGATTTTCCGCAGAAGAATATCGAAAAGGTATCTGTGGGCTTGAGGGGATAGGCGAAAACGATCTGTTTTGCCAGTTGTTTTTTTAATGGAAGTCTATGGTGCAAATGGAGTCTGATATTAGAAACTGTGCAGTAAAAAGAATCACAGCACTGCTGGAAAAGCGGACAGCAGGAATTATGGATGCAAACCGCAGAAACTATTATGGGGAATGTGCAGCGTATATCGCCGCTTTGGGCGAGGTACGGGAATCCATGGGAGAGAAGGGCGCAAAACAGAGGCTTATGACATCGTATAAAGATACGTATTCTCGAAGGAGTGCGTTTCGGGAAGAAATGAGAAATTATGGCTGGATAGATACTAAGAGAAAATAGGAGCATCAGCCGGTGTGTATTAGGGTGCGGTTCAGCAAGGGACGGGTCCAGTGCGAAAGCAAGGGAGACAGCCATAAAAATAGTCGCTGATCATTTCAGTTAAAACTCAAGCATACCTTTATGGGATGAAATAAAAGGGAAAATAGAAACAGTATCATTGCATTTACAGAAACAAGAGAGGAGAAAAAACATGTTATTCATTCAATATCCCAAATGTACCACCTGTCAGAAAGCGAAAAAGTGGCTGGATGCACACAACATCACCTACACAGACCGTCATATCGTGGAGGAAAACCCTTCTTTCGACGAATTGAAGGAGTGGTACGAAAAAAGCGGCCTGCCGTTGAAAAAATTTTTTAACACAAGCGGCCTGTTGTACAAAGAGATGCAGTTAAAGGACAAGCTCCCGGCGATGAGTGAGGAAGAACAGTTGAAACTGCTGGCCACGAACGGCATGCTGGTAAAGCGGCCGCTGATCGTAGATGACAATAAGGTACTTACGGGATTCAGGGAAGCACAGTGGGAGGAAAAACTTTTATCATAAGTTGAAAGTACCTTGCGCTTAAAACGATCATTTCAGCCAGTTCCTTTTTTCGGGTCCTGTTTTAGAGATATTTTAGAGAAAACTTTGTTAAGATGATAAATGTGAAAATAGGCAGTAAAATTATTATCTTACAAACAGGGGGACGAAAATGAGGAGAGGTAAATCAGGAAAACGAATGGCGAGAGCAGCGGCATGTCTGCTTGCGGCGGCGTTGACGGCCGGAACGCTGGCAGGGTGCGGCAGCAGTGGCAGCGGGACAGGCAGTATAACGGATTCCGGGAAAGAGACGGGAGAAGAAGGGCAGGACAACGCCATGGGCCGCTATGTGGAAAAGGATGTGGAACTTGGCGCTAACAGCCTTACCGATTGGAACAGCCGGCTGTTTCATCAGGAGGACGGCAGTCTGCTTCTGGCAGATAACAGCGGTTTTGTACTGCGTTCAACGGATAATGGTGCAAGCTGGGTAAAGGAGGATCTGGCATGGCTTGCACGGATGAAGGAAGAGGATAAATATATTTTAACGATGGCCATCGGTCCCGATGGGACGGCAGCCGTGGTATGGACGGAGCCGGAAGAGGGAAGCGGGGACAGCGGCGATGGCGTGCAGCTCAAGATGGATATGCAGCTTACGCTGGTAAAGCCGGATGGTACGGAAATTCCTGTAGAGGTTAAGCTGGAGCCGGAAGATATGTGGCTCAATGGCGTGTACATATCGGATACAGGCAGGATTTTTGCCACTGCGGCGGGTGCCAGCTTATATGAAGTGAAGGAGGACGGCAGCTGCGAAACATTTCTGACCGTGGATGGAGGCAGTCTGGATCTGGTACGCTTTCACGGGAATATTCTGCTTATGGACGGGTTCGGTATGGATACGCCGCTGATCTATGATATGGAAGAGCGGGAATATATGGAAGACGAGGTGCTGGCGGAGTTTGTGAAGGAAAACTTTGACGGCAGGGACAGTTATGCGGGCAGAAGCTATGACTTGTTTCTGGTATCGGGCGGCGATGACGCCATTTATCTGGCGGGACAGACGGGGGTATACCGTCATGTGCTGGGCGGTACTGCAATGGAGCAGATCATCGACGGGAGCCTGAACATTTTAGGAAACCCGACTTACCATATTATGGATATGCTGATAGCGGAGAATAATGAGATTTTAATGTTGTTTACGGGAGAGAAAATGACGCGCTTCGTCTATGATCCGGACATGCCATCCAGACCTGATGAAAAACTACAGGTATGGAGTCTGGAGGATGAAGCGGTGGTCCGGCAGGCGATCAGCAGATATCAGACAGAAAATCCGTCAGTTTACGTGGAGTATGAGATTGCACTGGAAGGAAATTCCATGACCAGAGAAGACGCCATAAAGAATCTGAATACACGCATTATGGCAGGAAAAGGGCCGGATGTGCTGGTTTTGGACAATATGCCTGCAGATTCTTACGTCGAGAAGGGGATCCTTACGGACATTGCGCCGCTTCTGGATGGTATGGAGGGGGAACAGGCAGTTTTCCCCAATGTGGCGGAGGCTTTCAGGGAAGGGGGACATATCTATATGGTGCCCTGTGAGATACAGCTGCCTTATGTTCTTGGCAGGAACGATGATATCAATAAAATGGGAAGTATCTCAGATGTGGCGGATACCATGGAAAAGATGCGGGAGAGCGACCCGGATGCCTGGCTGCTGCGGTTACCGTCTGCGAAAGGTATCATGCGCGTCTTTGCGCCGGTATCTGTCCCGGCATGGCGGACGGAGGACGGTGCGCTTGACAGGGATGCGGTTTCAGATTTCCTGACTCAGACAAAGCGGATGTACGACGCACAGATGAACGGTATTTCCGAGGAGGCGATTCAGGACTGGGAGTGTGAAAAGGAAGTTTATCAAAATTATTACAGCGAAAACGGTGAAAATCTGGAGGATTCGGACGAAATCAGAACGCGTCATGAGACGCTGTATTTTATGGGCGGGGCAAGACAGTTTACAGCGGGTGCCATAAAAAATATAGGGGAATATAACTGCCAGACTTCCCTTCCGAAAACGGAGGGATTTGAGGATTGCGCGAGCATGCCCATGAAAGGGCAGTACGGCAATGTATTCTGGGCAAAGATGCTGTTGGGAATCAGTGCCTCCTCAACCAATGTGGAGCAGGCACAGGACTTCATAAAGACAGCCCTTGGTACGGCGGTGCAGGCCGACATGGAGGAGGGTTTTCCGGTGACGGCTGAAGCAATTCTTGGCAATTATGCAGAGCAATGGAGAATCTATAAGGATAACGATTACGTTTCGGGGCAGGGCTCCACATATAACCAGGACGGGGAGGAGATTGTTCTGCTGATCCGGGTGCCGGACGAAAAAACGGTGGATGAGCTGATCACATGGATTTCGTCACTGGATACCGCTTATGTGGAGGATGAAACATTTGAAAATGTGGTTTACGAAGAGGGTGCGGCCTACATGGTGGGTGAAAAGAGCATGGAGGAGGCCATGAATGCAATTGAAAAGAGGCTTGGCATCTATCTGACAGAGTAGCGGGGCGGGCTGACTGCCCAAAAGAAAGACTTTTCTCCCACACCAGAATTTGTTATAATGTAATAACTGCAAAGAAAAAGCAGGCGATGCGGTTCTGCGAATTGTTTTGTGACAGACGGGAAAAACCTATGGGAAAAAGTCTTAGTTTTGACATAGCGGCAATCTTAATACTGACCCTGCTTCTGATATCATGTATTATGAGAAAACTGACCAGTGGGACGCCGAACAAGCTGTTTCTGCTATTTATTTTCACTACATGGCTTGCGACGGGGTTTGACATTTGGGCAGTATGTCTTGACAATGCGGACAGCACGAACCTGGCCGCATTGTATATTGCGCATTCTGGATATTTACTGATACATAATTTTACGGTGCCGGTGTACGTGCTGTTTGTGATCAGCCTGACAGATACCTGGCATAAAATCAGGAAAAGCTTTTGGATTCAATTTGTGCTATGGATGCCGTTTTTGTTCGTTCTGGGGGCGCTGCTGCTCAATCCGTTTGTAAATACGATGTTCCTTGTGGACGGGGGATACCAGAGAGGGCCGTATTTTTTCCTGATCTATGTGGCAATTGCAATTTATCTTATTTTTGTGATAGGTTATATGATTCAGTACCGTGACCTGGTGGAGTGGTCGAAAGCAGTTGCAGTTATGTCATATATACCGATCGGCATTACAGCCCTGGTGATTCAGTTGTTTTCTCCTTCGACACTGGTGGAAACGTTCAGCTCTGCGATCAGCCTGCTCCTTATGAGTATCGGCGTGCAAAGGCCCGAGGAGATTATGGACTCCGACACGCAGTTTATGAAATACAGTGCCTATGCGACGGATATGTCGCGGAATTACCGAAATGGAAAGCATGTCAATGTGGTCATGCTCAATCTGGGCAATTTTTCCTCCATCAACTCCATGATGGGATATGATTTTGCTATGGTTGTGTTAGATGATGTGGTGGCGAGAATCCGCAAGACTAACAGGCTGTTGGAAAACAAAGGAGATCTGTATTATCTGGACCGCGGACGGTTCCGCATGGTGTTTTCTGAGACGGATCGGGAGAGGGCGGTCAGGGCGGCGGACATGCTGGTGAAGAGCCTGACGGAGAAGTCGGATTTTAACAAGTTGGACGTAAGTCTCAATCCCTTTGTCATATTGGCGCGCTGCCCGGAGGAAATTCCTGATTTTAAGACGCTGATGACCTTCGGCATGGACTTTCATGAGAAGCTCAAGTTTGAAGGGCGTGTCATGAATGTGACAGAGGCGATTCATGAGGATATGTTTGAGATCCAGAACAATATTGATAATATCATCGAGAACGCGTTGAATTTCAGACGGTTTCAGGTATATTACCAGCCGATCTATTCTACCGAAAAGGGCAGATTTGTCTCGGCGGAGGCACTGCTCAGGCTGTATGATCCGAATTACGGATTTATTTCTCCGGAGCTTCTTGTCACGGCAGCGGAGAAGAGCGGTGCGATTCACAGGATTGGGGATTATGTACTGGAAGAGGTGTGCCGTTTTATTGCAAGCGAGGAATTTAAATCGCTGCGGCTGGAGTACATAGAGGTAAACCTCTCGGTGACCCAGTGTATGCGCGGCAATCTGGCGGAAGATGTGCTTGGGATCATGAAGAAGTATAATGTCCCGACGGAAAGCATCAATCTGGAAATAACGGAGACGGCGGCCAGCCATGCTCAGGAAGTAATGGCGGAAAACCTGAGCAAACTGACACAGGCGGGGGTAGCTTTTTCCCTGGATGATTACGGGACAGGCTATTCCAATATCAAACGTGTGATCCAGCTGCCGCTTAAAATCATTAAACTGGACAAGTCTTTTGTAGATGAACAGGATAACCCCAAGATGCGGGTAGTTGTCAAAAACACGGTGGCAATGCTTAAGGATATGAATATGGAGATTGTGGTGGAAGGAATCGAGACGCAGGAAATGCTGGACTTCTTTACGGAGCTGCGCTGTGACTTTATTCAGGGATATTTCTTCTCCAAGCCCATACCGAGGCCTGAGTTTGTTAATTTTATCAGATCATGGAATTAGGGAAAGCGGATGTATAGAAGATGCAGATTGTGTTTGTTGGACTTCAAATCATAGGAATATGCGGAATTTTTCTGGCATTGGTGCTGCTGTTAAACGGCGATGGCTCCAGAGAGCAGAAGCTGATGGAATATTTTCTGGTAGGCGCGCTGATCCTGAATATGGGATATCTGCTGGAGGTGACGGCTCCCACGATGGAGGCGGCTCTGGTGGCGGTGAAGATGCAGTATTTGGGAACGCTGACAATTCCGGTCTGTTATTGTTATTTTACCTTTATATATTGCTTTGAGGAACCGCCTCTTAAGCTATTAAAAATTTTGGTAGTGATAGACGCCGGTCTTCTCGCCCTGATCCTGACTTTTGACCATCACAATATGTTTCACCGGCATGTGGAGTGGCAGACGACGGCGGAAGGACACTCGTATCTGTATCTGGAGTACGGAAAAGGGTTTGCGGTGTTTATGGTCTGCGCCATACTCATTCCCTATCTCATGTCCCTGTATGCGCTGGTCCGTGCAAGGGTCAGGAAAGGGGAGGATGCAGTGGACCGGAAGTATGGGTTGATCCTGTTTCTCTCGATTCTGCCGATTGTTGCTCTTTACGCCTATGTGATGAAGCTGACGCAGGCCTATGACTATACCCCGATGGTTTTGGGAGTGGTGCTTTCCTGTGTGGTAATTCTTGTATGGAGCAGAAGGGTTTATGATTTCGGCAGCCTTGCGTCAGGGACACTGCTCAACAGCATGGGAGACGGTGTGATTGCGCTGGACGAGAAAAAGAGAGTGGTCAATTATAACCCGGCGGCTGCGTCCATTTTTGCACAGCTGAACAGTCGTGCAATCGGCAGAAATGCGGCGGAGATACCGGGGTTTCCGAAAATTGCCGCAGGGGATGAGGGCAAGGACGAATTTTTCCGGAACGACCGCTTTTATCAGAGCCATGTGGAGCAGATATCGGATCGGTTCGGGGTATTAAAGGGTTACGTGGTCGTAATTCTGGATATGACGGAAATGAGAAACCGGATCGAGGAGATCAGGCAGATTCGGATACAGGCAGAACAGGCAAACAAGGCGAAAAGCGAGTTCCTTGCCAACATGTCACATGAGATACGCACGCCCATGAATGCGATTGTGGGTCTGAGCGACATTATCATGGAGGAGAGTAAGGGAAGAAAGGTTTACGGCTACGCCTGTGATATCAAGTCTGCATCCAAGAGCCTGCTTGCGCTGATCAATGACATTCTGGATCTTTCCAAGGTGGAAGCAGGGAAGATGGAATTGGTGGACAGTGACTATCATATTAAGACGGTTGTGGACGAGGTCATTAACATGATGGAAGGGGCAGCGTCCAAGAAGGGTATTCTCCTGAAATGCGAGTACGATATGTCCATTCCCTGTCGCTACCGCGGCGATGACGGCAGGATCAGGCAGATTCTGATCAATCTTTTAAACAACGGCTTAAAGTTTACAAAGGCGGGTCATGTGAAGCTTTCCGTCAGCGGCGTGCCGGGCGAGGAGCCGGGTACGGAGCGGCTGCATATGGAGGTGGAGGACACCGGGTGCGGCATACAGAAGGAAGATCTGGAAAAAATCTTTGAAAATTTCAGTCAGGTGGATGCGAAACAGAACCGCAGTGTGGAGGGCACCGGTTTGGGCCTTTCCATCAGCAGGCGCCTGGTGGAACTGATGGGAGGAAGCATAAGGGTAGAGAGCGTGTACGGGGAAGGCACGACTTTTATTCTGGAGATCATACAGAAGATCGTGGACGAAACGAGTCTTTCCGAGATGCCGCAGGAGATTGTCAGGGAAGAGGAAGAGCTCAGGCTTTTTGTGGCGGATGATTATCATGTGCTGGTAGTTGACGACAATCTGGTCAACAGAAAAGTGGCCAGAGGATTCCTGCGCCCTTACGGATTGGTTATAGATGAGGCAGGAAGCGGCCAGGAGGCGGTCGATAAGGTTTCGCAGACAAAGTACGATATGATATTTATGGATCATATGATGCCGGAGATGGACGGAATAGAGGCGGTGCAGATTATTCGGAGAGACTGTGGGGAAAACGGCACGCGTCCGGTGGTTATTGCGCTGACGGCGAACGCCATGGAAGGCGTCCGGGAAATGTTTTTGCAACAGGGATTTCAGGACTTTATCACAAAACCGCTTGACAGGAAAACGCTCAATGAGGCTTTGCTGCGTTGGATACCCAAAGAGCGCAGAAAAGAGAGCGAAACATGGGAGGAAAATCTGGAAAACCGGAGAAAAGTGACGCCGGGCCAGAAATAGGAGCGGTGGAGAAAGAAAAACAGGAGAAGCGGGAAGCGTGTCCGAGGCAATTTGACTAAAAACTGCCTTGCGGAGCGCTTCTTTTTTTGTCGTGGGTTACGCGTTTAACCTATTGTCTTTTCGGGCAATGAGGATTACGCTTATTTTAGAAAAAGTAAAAGACTTGACAGGAGGAGCTATGGAACAGAGGGTCAGGATTGCAGATATCGCGGAAGAACTGGGAGTAAGCACAGCTACGGTTTCCAATGTGATTCATGGAAAAACGAAAAAGATATCGGATGAGACAGTGAAGCGGGTGCAGGAGCTTCTGGAAGAGCGGCACTATATCCCGAGTATGGCCGGGATACTGCTGGCACAGAACAATTCCCGCATTATTGGTGTGGTGGTAAACGACCACGAGAAATATGAGGGGAAGGTGCTGGAGGACGGTTTCGTCTCCGCCTCACTGAATGCGCTGGTTTTCACGCTGGAAAGGGCCGGCTATTTTATGATGGTAAAAGTATCACAGGATTGGAATGAGGTGGAGCGGTTTGCATCCATGTGGAATATGGACGGTATGGTACTTCTGGGTTTCTGTGAGAGCGACTATGAAAAGCTGCGGGCGAGAATGCACATTCCCTTTGTAGTCTATGACGGATACTTTGAGGAAAACAGGGCGATCTGTAATCTGACAATCGATAACTTTGACGGTGGCCGTCAGGTGGGAGAGTATCTGTGGAAAACGGGGCACAGACAGGCTCTCATGATTGCAGATAATGAGATCTGTATGGACAGGGAGAGGATGATGGGATTTCGGGAGGGATTCCGGGACGGAGAGGCCGATTTTCTGATGGTGCCGACAAGCAGGGCAGGTCGTCGTCAGTTTTATAAAAATAATATGGACAGGATACGTGCATGTACGGCGGCGTTTGCCGTCTCGGACGTATATGCGGCGGAATTTATGCACTTCATACAGGAGAACGGTATTTCGGTACCGGGCGAGATGTCGGTGGTAGGTTTTGACGATAACACCCTCTGCGAAAATTGTTTTCCGCGTCTCACCACGGTTGGGCAGGATGCGGAGAAACGTGCCGATGCGGCGGTGCGCGCTCTGAGGCGGCTGTGGGATAAAAGCGGGGGAGCCATGACAGAGATGCTGCCGGTACATATGGTGATTCGTGACAGTGCGAGGGCGATTAAAGGGGGAGAGGAAAATGGATAGAGAGCATTTGTTTCGGAGAGAATTAATCGGCATAGCGCTGCCGGTCACGCTGCAATCCCTGCTGCAGTCCTCCTTTGGCATGATTGATCAGATCATGATTGGACAGCTTGGAAGTGAGAGCATTGCGGGAATCGGGCTTGGCGGGAAATTTGCTTCTCTCTACACGGTGGTACTGGGAGCGGTGGCAGCGGCAGCAGGTATTATGGTGGCGCAGTATGTGGGAGCGCGTGACGAAGAAGGGAAGGAAAGAGGATTTTACCTGAATCTGTTTCTTGGGATTTTACTGGCGGGCGGATTTATGGTGGTGTGCTGTCTGGTTCCCCATGGAGTGATGGCGCTGTATACAGAGGATGCTGCGGTGAGAAGTCAGGCGGCAGCTTATCTCAGAATTTATGCGTTTTCCTTCCCTCTTGCTGCGATATCTACCATTATGGCAGTGTTTTTGCGGTGCGTCGGGAAAGCAGTGATGCCGCTGGCGGCAAGTTTTCTTTCTGTTTTGCTGAATACCGGCCTGAATTATCTTCTGATATTCGGTGGCGGCGGCATTCCGGCCATGGGAGTGCAGGGTGCGGCGATCGCCAGCGTGATCGCGCAGGCGGCGGCTTTTGTTCTGACGGCGGTTTACTTTTGGCGTCTTGGAGGAGCGGGTAGGCCGTCTGTGAAATTCCACATGCCACCCGGAGAGTGGACGCGCTATCTGGGAATACTTGCCCCGATCCTGATTTGCGAGTTTATGTGGAGTCTGGGAGAAAATGTGTATGCAGTCATTTACGGGCGGCTGGGGACGGATTCCTGTGCGGCTATGACAATGACGGGGCCGGTTCAGGGCCTGATGATTGGGCTTTTGAGCGGCGTGTCCCAGGCGGCTGGAATTATGATTGGCAGGCATTTGGGGAAGGAAAGCTATGAGGAGGCCTACAGGGATGCCAAAAGGCTGATGCTGTGTGGCGTTGCGGGATCGGCGGCTTTGTCAGTTTCCCTGCTTCTTTTCGGTAGGTATTATGTTTCCATTTACAGAGTAGAACCGCAGATACAGCGGATGGCCTATCATATATTAGCTGTTTTTGCTATAATCTCTCCCATAAAGGTACAGAATATGATTCTGGGAGGCGGCGTCATCAGAAGCGGCGGTATGACGCGCTATGTGATGTGGATCGATCTGATCGGGACTTGGCTGTTTGGCGTCCCGCTGGGACTTCTGGCGGCTTTTGTGTGGGAGATGCCAGTTGCGCAGGTGTATTTCATACTTTCTCTCGAGGAGGCAGTCAGACTTATCCTATCCCTGATTATTTTCAGGAGCAGGAATTGGATGAGACGGCTGTGAGGCTCTAAACAATCAGGGGGATTGGGACGATATATTATATAACAGTTGCAAAGTTAATGGTAAACGGATTTACCACGCTGGCATCATCATGGAGGATATGGTATGGGCATGGAAGTAGGTACGACTACGGGCACTGCTGCGACAGCAGATCCCTACAGACAGAGAACTGCGCAGGACATCAAGAACGAGTGCGCAGGCATTGCGGCAAAAAAAACGGCGGCTGCGATCAGGATTCAAAAAAGCAAGTCAAATAAAAAGAAAAAGCTGAACTACAATTATAAGAAGATTTCAAGACAGATCACGATGAATAATACCTCCACGGGCGCGCGCCGTGTCATCACGAAGGCACGCGAGGAGGTGGTCTCGCTTTTGCGCAAACAGATGAGTGGCAAATATGACGAGACCGATCTGCGGCATGCGATCATACATGCGAGAAAGATGGAGCGGATTGCCCGCAGGAAAAAGAAACATCTGGAAGAGGAGGAGAAGGCGGCTGCTACCGGCAAAGGTCTTGTCGAGGAGGGCGCCGGCTCGGGGGAAGACGAGCAGGTGAAGAAACTCGAGAAAGACATGGAGAATCTGAAGGATGATGAGCTGGAGAGACTGGAGAAGCTGCTGGAGGAATACGAGGAGCTCATGCAGGAGATGGAGGAGACCGGCGGTGCCAATGACCTGATGAAGGAGTATATGGGTGCATCGGTGCAGGAGATGACTCCCGAGGAAGTGGATAATCTTCGCAAAAAACACCGCTCCGATGAGATGAAGGATCTTGTTGAGGCGGATATGAAATATCTGAAGGCAATGTTCAATAAGCTGGAGAGGGAGAAACAGGCGAGCGTGCAGTCAGCCATGCAGGAGATCGCAAACCCTGCGGTGTCACTGGAGCTTCAGGGAGTGGACATTCCGGTTTCCGCGGATGCCGGACAGTCGGCGGCGGAGCTGGTACAGGGCGGCAATGTGGACGCAATGGCATAGGAGACAATGGATAACGGAAAGAAAAGCAGATATACATTAACAGGCGCTGTGTTAAAAAACATCGCCTGTTTCACTATGTTTACGGATCATATTTTTGCGGTCCTTGTCTTTAATTACATGTCGCTTCATTCGGTGAACGGGACGTGGGACCCGCAGATTGAAAAGGTCTACCGCGTGGGGAGAGCTGTAGGGCGGATTTCTTTTGTGCTCTTTGCGTTTCTGATTGTGGAGGGGTTTGTCCATACAGGAAGCAGGGCGCGGTATCTGTTGCGCCTTTTGTTGTTTGCCCTGCTGTCGGAGATTCCTTTTGATCTGGCTTGTTCGGGAAAAGCGGTGGATTGGAGCGGCCAGAATATTTACTGGACGCTGTTTCTTGGCGTGCTTATGCTGACAATGTGGGAATATCTCGGACAATATCGCGGCTTTTGGGCGCAGGCCGCCCGCCTGACAGTTTTGGTCCTGAGCTGTGCGGCAGCGTTTCGCTTTGCTGTAGATTATCGCTTTATGGGAATCCTTCTCATTTTTGTATTGTATCAGACCCGCGGTGCGTCTTTGGCTACGCAGTTTTTATTGGCGGGCCTTGTCATGCTTTTCGGTATATGGGGATCAAACTGTATCCGCTATGCGGGGAGTTATACGGCTTTTTACCTGCTTCGTTTTTCCTGCCGGGAGATGTACGGACTGTTCGCCTTTGCCCTGATCCCGCTTTATAACGGAGCGAAGGGGCGGCAGATGCCGAAGCCCTTTTATTATGGGTTTTATCCCGCGCATCTGCTGGTTCTCTATGGAATTGCCCGGATGATTAAAGTTATGTAAACCCATGAATGACGGGAGAATATGCCTGCCAGAGAAAATTATGTAAACCACCTGCCGGAGGCACCGCAGGGCAGAACAAGCCCGGATGTGGAAACGGGAAGGCCGATTTCAGAGGCTTCTACCCGGCCGCCAAACTGCGGCGTAAGCGCGGTATGTATCATGTAGGTGAGCACTGCCGGCTGTAATCCTGTGGTGTAGGAGTTGACCAGAAAAAACAGGGCGTCCTTCGACAACAGCTTTGCGGCCAGTTCGATGAAGGGAAAGACATTGTCTTCCAGTTTCCAGATTTCGCCCTTGGGACCGCGCCCGTAGGAGGGCGGGTCCATGATGATGCCGTCGTAAGTGTTCCCACGGCGGATTTCCCGCTCCACGAATTTGACACAGTCATCCACCAGCCAGCGTATGGGGGCGTCGGACAGATCCGAGGCGGCAGCGTTTTCCTTTGCCCAGGTGACCATACCTCTGGAGGCGTCCACGTGGGTTACAGACGCGCCAGCGGATGCGGCGGCCAGCGTAGCGCCACCTGTGTAGGCGAAGAGATTTAAAACTTTGACCGGTTTGTCCGGATGACTGGCTTTGGCGTCCTTTATTATAGAAGAAAACCAATCCCAGTTGACAGCCTGTTCCGGGAAAAGCCCGGTGTGTTTGAAACTGAAAGGTTTCAGTCGGAAGGTGAGATCCCGGTAGCGGATACTCCATTCTGCGGGCAGGTCAAAAAATTCCCACTCCCCGCCGCCTTTGGCACTGCGATGGTAATGGCCGTTTTTCTGCTTCCAGTGTTTATCTGCTTTCGGGGTGTTCCAGATGACCTGAGGGTCCGGGCGCACCAGATAGAAATCGCCCCAGCGCTCTAATTTTTCGCCTGTTGAACAGTCTATCACTTCATAATCTTTCCAGTTGTCTGCGATCCACATGGAGTTTGTGTCCTTTCCTGCTGATATGCTCTGTAATAAAGTAAGAATATCACAGAAAAGGAGTTTCGCAAAGTATATTTGATTGAAACGGTTTCGGGAACCATGTATAATGAAACCATTATGAAAGATGCTTCAGTTAAAGACGGAAGGATATTGAGGACATGGGGAAGAAGGGATTTAGAGGAACAGTTGGAAAAAGAAAATGCAGGCTGTTTGCTGTGGCGTTGTCTTTTGCGCTGCTGGCAGGACAGTTTGATCTGTCTGCCTGTGCGGAAGAACTGACGATTTCCAGTTCGGACGTGAAGGCGGCTGGCTCAGGGACGGATGAAGGAGCGACAGAAGAGGGCGGCGGCTCTGATGATGATAAACCAGAAGAAAACGGCAGCGCAGGGGACGACAATGTGCCGGAAGAGGGCGGCGGCTCTGATGATGATAAACCAGAAGAAAACGGCGGCGCAGGGGACGACGATGTGCCGGAAGAAGGTGGCGGAACAGAGGACGACAATGTGCCGGATGAGGACGAAGATGCAGGGGACAGCAGCGTGCCAGGGGAAAGTGAAGGCGGTTCGGAAGATGGCAGTGCAGCGGAGGATACAGAAGAAGTCCGGGTGAGTGTGTCTGATAATACTTTGGATATTGTAACAACAGAACTTTCAGTACCGGCGGAGCCTGCCACAACAGCGGCAGGGGAAATGGATTCCTTCAGTGTTGACGCCTTGAAATACACGGTAATAGATGAAGACAAACATTATGTAGAGGTTTCGGTTGCCAATAGCGGAATTACCAGCAGGTTGGAAATCCCCGGTACGGTATCTGACGGGAACGGGCAGAACTATACGGTTACGAAAATTGCAGACGTTTTTTTTTAATCATGGAAGCGGCTCATATCACTGACATTGGTGCAAGAGCCTTTTGGGGATGCAAAAATCTAAAAAAAGTAACGATACCCGGCAACGTAAAGAAAATGGATGAAGGCGTTTTTGGCGACTGTGTAAGTTTAGTGGATGTATCTATGGCAGAGGGGATCGAAACGCTTGGAGATAACATATTTACTTCCTGTAGTGCGTTGGAGGAGATCAGCCTGGCGGATAGCATTACAGAGATGGGCAAAACCGTCTTTCACAATTGCGGGAATTTAAAAAGAGTCAAACTGCCGTTAAGGACTTCTGTTATAAAAGAATCCACATTTATGTATTGCCCCAGTCTTGAGGAACTGACACTGCCATGTGGTGTGCGGCAGATTGATGAACTGTTCAGGGATTGTGGTAAACTGGATAAGCTGAAAATCCCGGTGGCAATTACGGGGGAAGGAGAGCAGAAACAGGTAAGCTCGTTCATATTGAAGGATGCCCGTTACGAGTTTTCTTTCGGGAATTGTGCGCCGGTCCGTCACCTTATGTTTCTTTCGGAGGATGGACAAAAGGCGCTTCAGGGCAGCGACTTTGAGACTGCCAGAGCTGCTTATCTGAGTGTGAATGATGGAAATGTGGACGATGAATATTGGTTTGGGTGGAAGATTGATCCGCTGACGACCCATACGATTACTGCCGCTGCGTCAGCAGGCGGCAGGATTTTGCCGGATGGCAATATTGTTGTTGCGCAGGGAAACGATCAGACCTTTGTGTTTACACCGAATGAGGGTTATCAGATCCAATCCGTGGAAGTGGACGGGAGCGACGTGGCATGGGAGGCGCTGCAGGGGGCGGATATGCAGACCCGGGAGAGCGCGGATCCGATACAGACAGGACAGCCTGGAACCTATTCCTTCCGTAATATACAGGAGAATCATGAAATAGAGGTGTCCTTTGAGCCCCTTCCGGGCGTCGGTGAAGATCCGGGCATCGGAGACAATCAGCCTGACGACAAAAAACCGGGTGGGGAGAACGAAGCCGGCGGCGCAGACAGTACCGGCGGTGAAAACAGCGGTGAAAATGGAGGCAGACTGGAAAATCCGGACAAAGAGACCACTCCTGCTGAAGCTGTAGCAGTGGCGGCTGTGGAGGAGGCCGCCCAGTCAGAGAATACCCAACCGGCGGCAGTGGAAGCCGGAGGGACAGAAATGCCCGCTGTGCAGAATGGGCAGAATCAAGCCGCGGCAGACAAGCCGGCCGCGCCGGAAGACACGCAGGGAAAAGAACCAAAGACAGGAGATGCCGCTCATGTGGAGGTTTACGCTACCATAGCCATGATTGCAGGACTGGCCTATCTGCTTCTCTATTTTATGGAAGAGGGTCGCGGCATGACCGAGCGGGAGAAGGAGGTTTTTGTGGCGGCTTTCATCCGCTGGGCGAAGAAGGGCGGCACATTCAGAAGGTGCTGTGCACTGGCGGCGATTTTCTGTATTCTGGTTTATTATCATGCGGCCGGAAAGTATGCCGGTATTGGGAAAGAAGACAGGACGCCCGCCTTAAACGGGAGATAAGCCTGATACGGGGCAGTGATACACTGCGCTGCGTAAAAACAGGGCAGTGTATTTAATTTTATACAATCTGGGCGGTGTTTTGGCTTTTTTTATGAAAAAAACGCTTGCATTTCCCCAAAACTTCATATATACTAATTTGTGCTGTGGCATGATAGCTGTGAAGCGTGAGGTTGCTGCCCACGTGGCAGGTTTTCCGTGGAGCGAATGTCAAGTTAGGAAACTGACGACAAGTCACTGTACAGATAAAATGTCCGGTTAGCCGGAAACGACGTGGTTCGTGTTTATCCGCGTGAGCGATTAGGACACACACGGGAGAGTGTACAGTCACCGCTTGTCGTACTTAAGTTTTAAAAGTGCGAAAAGGAGGCGACTTTTTTTATGGCAAGTCAAGTAATGAGAATCACCCTGAAAGCCTATGACCACCAGTTAGTGGATGCATCGGCAAAGAAAATCATCGAAACTGTAAAGAAAAACGGATCTCAGGTGAGCGGGCCTGTGCCCCTTCCTACTAAGAAGGAAGTGATTACGATTCTTCGTGCTGTTCACAAGTATAAGGATTCCAGAGAGCAGTTTGAGCAGAGAACGCATAAGCGTCTCATCGATATTATCACCCCCACCCCCAAGACGGTGGATGCGCTTCAGAGACTGGAGATGCCTGCGGGCGTTTATATCGACATTAAGATGAAGAACAAATAAAACCCCTACTAGGACGACCCGAAGTAACCTGCCTTACAGTTAACTCCCGGGGCAATTCCCCGCTAAACTGGGTTGGCGCGATGGGTTACGATTGAGGGTCCGCTGTAGAATAACAGGAGGTAAAGGAAATGAAAAAGGCAATTTTGGCAACAAAAGTCGGAATGACTCAAATCTTCAACGAAGACGGTACGCTGACACCGGTTACCGTGCTTCAGGCAGGGCCCTGTGCGGTGACACAGATCAAGACTGTTGAGAATGATGGATACAGTGCGGTACAGGTAGGCTTTGTTGATAAGAAGGAAAAAATCGTCAACAAGGACAAGGCCGGCAATAAGGAAGTGATTCACCGCCATGGCGTGAACAAGGCGCAGAAGGGTCACTTTGACAAGGCAGGCGTTTCCTGCAAGAGATTTATCAGAGAGTTTAAGTTTGACAACGCAGACGAGTACACACTCGGCGGCGAGATTAAGGCGGATATCTTTGAGGCTGGCGACAGAGTGGACGCGACGGCAATCTCCAAAGGTAAGGGATTCCAGGGCGCGATCAAGAGACACGGCCAGCACAGAGGACCTATGACACACGGTTCCAAATTCCATCGCCATCAGGGTTCCAACGGCGCCTGCTCTTCACCCAGCAAGGTATTTAAGGGAAAAGGCATGCCGGGACACATGGGCTGTGTCAGAGTTACGGTACAGAACCTGACTGTAGTGAGAGTTGACGCAGACAAGAATCTTATTCTGGTAAAGGGTGCAGTGCCCGGCCCCAGAAAAGCCTTGGTAACTATCAAAGAGACAACTAAGGCTGATGTGGCGAAATAGTGGCTTAGGTCACAAATGAAAGGAGGACCATTCAGATGGCAAACGTATCTGTTTATAATATGGAAGGTAAAGAAGTCGGCAAGATGGACTTAAATGATGCGGTGTTTGGTGTCACAATCAATGAGCACCTTGTACACATGGCGATTGTTCAGAATCTTGCCAATAAGCGTCAGGGTACGCAGAAAGCAAAGACCCGCTCGGAGGTGAGAGGCGGCGGCAGAAAGCCCTGGAGACAGAAAGGAACGGGTCATGCAAGACAGGGCTCGACCAGAGCTCCTCAGTGGAAGGGCGGCGGCGTTGTGTTTGCTCCCACACCGAGAGATTATTCCTTCAAGCTGAATAAGAAGGAGAAGAGAGCTGCGCTCAAGTCTGTTTTGACCAGCAGGGTGCAGGACAACAAGCTGATTGTGCTTGATGAATTGAAGCTTGACGCGATCAAAACAAAGGATTTCAAGAAGGTTATGGACAACTTGAATGTTGACAAGGCGATGGTAGTGATCGGCGGGCAGGATGAAAACGTGATTCTCTCCGCGAGAAACCTTCCCAGAGTCAACACGGCAGTTGCAGAGAATATCAACGTATATGACATTCTTAAGGGCGATACACTGGTGCTCACCAAGGATGCGGTAGCTAAGATTGAGGAGGTGTTTGCATAATGGCAGCGATTCAGTATTATGACGTGATCCTCAAGCCTGTGATCACCGAGAAGAGTATGGCGGGTATGAGCGAGAAAAAGTACACCTTTTTGGTTCACCCGGAAGCGAACAAGACACAGATCAAAGAAGCTGTGGAGAAAATGTTCGAGGGCGCGAAGGTGGAGAGAGTTAACACCATGAATCAGATCGGCAAGACGAAGAGACGCGGCATGGTGTACGGTAAGACCGCCAGAACCAAGAAGGCGATTGTGCAGTTAACAGAGGACAGCAAGGATATCGAGATTTTTGCAGGTTTGTGATAATAGACCGGAGGGGTTTTCCGGGGCGTCAGGTAACGCCGCTTAAGAAAATCCATGGCTTCGGTTGGAAGAATCTCAGGTGATTCTTCCGGGCTACGAAAAAATCAGGAAAAGGAGATAAGATCATGGGAATAAAGACATATAACCCATATACACCTTCCAGACGTAACATGACCGGTTCAGATTTTAACGAGATTACAAAGACGACTCCCGAGAAGTCCCTTTGCACATCTTTAAAGAAGAACGCGGGCCGCAACAATCAGGGTAAAATCACGGTGCGGCATCATGGCGGCGGAAACAGAAGATTATACAGAAACGTTGATTTCAAGAGAAATAAGGACGGTATCAGCGCAAAGGTGATCGGCATTGAGTACGATCCAAACAGAACAGCCAATATCGCGCTGATCTGCTATGAGGACGGTGAGAAGGCATACATCCTTGCACCGGAAGGATTAAAGGACGGCATGAAGGTTATGAACGGACCTGAGGCAGAGATCAGAATCGGCAACTGCCTGCCCCTGTCCGAGATTCCTGTAGGTACACTGGTACACAATATTGAGTTATATCCCGGAAAGGGCGGCCAGATGGTTCGTTCCGCCGGCAACAGTGCGCAGTTGATGGCGAAGGAAGGCAAGTATGCAACCCTGAGACTTCCTTCAGGCGAGATGAGAATGGTGCCGATCGTTTGCAGGGCGACGGTTGGTACAGTGGGCAACACAGACCACAACCTGATCAAGATTGGTAAAGCGGGACGTAAGCGCCACATGGGTATTCGTCCTACAGTCCGCGGTTCTGTTATGAACCCGAACGATCACCCGCACGGCGGTGGTGAGGGCCGCGCTCCGATTGGACGCCCGGGCCCGTGTACACCTTGGGGCAAACCTGCGCTTGGTCTTAAGACGCGCAAGAAGAAGAAAGCGTCCAACAAGCTGATCGTAAGAAGAAGAGACGGCAGAGCTATTAAGTAAACCGAAGAGAATTTCCAGAGCGTCAAAAGACGCCGCCTGAGAAATTCTACAACTTCGGCTGGAAGAATTGCAAAAGACGGCAATTCTTCCGGGACTGAGATAGAATAGAAATAATATAGGAGGATAGATCATGGCAAGATCATTGAAAAAAGGACCGTTTGCGGATGCGAGCTTACTGAAAAAGGTAGATGCTATGAATGCGTCGGGACAGAAACAGGTTATCAAGACCTGGTCCCGCCGGTCTACGATTTTCCCTTCTTTCGTGGGACACACTTTTGCGGTGCATGACGGAAGAAAGCACGTACCGGTATATGTTACAGAGGATATGGTTGGGCACAAGCTCGGTGAGTTCGTGGCGACCAGGACTTATAGAGGACATGATAAGGACGAGAGAAAGTCCAAAGTTCGCTAATTTGAAAGGAGGCTTCAATCTATGGCTAAAGGACATAGATCCCAGATAAAGAGAGAGAGAAACGCGAACAAGGATGTCAGACCTTCAGCGAAGCTGTCTTACGCTCGTGTGTCTGTGCAGAAAGCTTGTTTCGTGTTAGACGCCATCAGGGGGAAGGACGTCGAGACAGCGCTCGGAATCCTTGAATACAATCCCAGATACGCATCCAGCATCATCAAGAAGCTGCTGGAGTCGGCGGTTGCAAATGCCGAGTACAAATACAGTCAGGATCCCACGAAGTACCCGAATCCGGAGAACCTTTACGTGGCTGAATGCTACGCAAACAAGGGGCCTACCATGAAGAGGATTCAGCCGAGAGCACAGGGTAGAGCTTACAGAATTGAGAAGAGAATGAGCCATATTACGATCGTTCTCGATGCAAGATAGGATCAGATTAGGAAGGAGAACAACATGGGACAGAAAGTTAATCCACACGGGTTGAGAGTCGGTATTATCAAGGATTGGGATTCCAAATGGTATGCTGATGGAGAGTTCGCTGACTTTTTAGTAGAAGATTACAATATCAGAGAGTATTTAAAGAAGAAGTTATACAGTGCCGGTATCTCCAAGATTGAGATCGAGAGAGCTTCCGACAGAGTGAAGGTCATCATCTACACGGCTAAGCCCGGCGTTGTGATCGGCAAAGGCGGCGCTGAGATCGAGGTGACAAAGAAAGAGCTGTCCAAGATGACAGGCAAGAAGGTTCTCGTAGACATCAAGGAGATCAAGAGACCTGACAAGGATGCGCAGCTTGTGGCGGAGAATATTGCACAGCAGCTTGAGAACCGCGTATCCTTCAGACGTGCGATGAAGTCCTGCATGGGCCGTACCATGAAGGCAGGCGCAGAAGGTATCAAGGCAGCCGTATCCGGCCGTCTTGGCGGTGCAGATATTGCCCGTACCGAGTTTTACAGTGAAGGTACTATTCCGCTGCAGACCCTGAGAGCGGATATTGACTATGGCTTCGCTGAGGCAGATACCACTTACGGTAAACTTGGCGTAAAGGTATGGATTTACAAAGGCGAGGTACTTCCGACTAAATCTAACAAGGAAGGGAGCGATAAATAATGTTAATGCCAAAAAGAGTAAAACGTCGTAAACAGTTCCGTGGTTCCATGGCGGGTAAAGCAACCCGCGGCAATAAGATTACCTACGGTGAGTACGGTATCATAGCTATGGAGCCCTGTTGGATCAAGTCCAATCAGATAGAGGCAGCCCGTATCGCAATGACAAGATATATCAAGCGTGGCGGTAAGGTTTGGATTAAAATTTTCCCGGATAAGCCTGTAACTGCAAAACCTGCAGAGACACGTATGGGTTCCGGTAAGGGAACTCTGGAATACTGGGTAGCGGTAGTTAAGCCCGGCCGAGTGATGTTTGAGATCGCCGGTGTGCCTGAGGATGTGGCAAAGGAAGCGTTGCGTCTTGCGACTCATAAACTTCCCTGCAAATGTAAAATCGTTTCTAAAGCAGACTTGGAAGGCGGTGTAGCAAATGAAAACTAATAAATATGTAGAAG
>CAMQTN010000054.1 GCA_947037115.1 uncultured Lachnospiraceae bacterium | reverse complement strand
TTACTATAAATGTGACAAGGATAAAATGGGAAAATTCTTCGTTAAAATTTACAAAAAGAGCAGGAAATCGTAAAAAATTACCTTAAAAATTTAAATTTGTACTATTTGTTTCTATTATAGCATAAATTTGTATTGTTGAACCCATCCAAAATGCACAAAAGGATGATTTTGGGTGTTGAATCGCGTCATGCATTTTGCTAAAGTGTTTTCAGGGACGGGAAACAACGAATCCTGATCCCAAAAACATAGTTCTCTCACCGCAGACTGCGATGAGAGGAGACCATGAAAGGGAGGAAACTAGAATGAAGAAAAAATTAGCAGTATTACTGACAGGCGCTATGGCAATGGCTACTCTGGCAGGCTGTGGCGGCGGCGATGCAGCTCCCGCGGCAGAGACGGCAGCACCTGCGGCTGAGGAGGAGGCTCCTGCAGCAGAGGAGACACCTGCGGCTGAGGAGGAAGCACCTGCAGCAGAGGAAGAAGCACCTGCGGCTGATGCAGCATCCGGCGATCTGATCACTGTTGGTATCATCAACAATGACCCTAACGAGTCCGGTTACCGTACCGCTAACGACAAGGATCTGAAGGAGACCTTCACAGAGGCTAACGGATATTCCGCATCCTTCGCTTACAGCATGAAGAACGACGAGCAGATCACTGCAGCTCAGAAGTTCATCCAGGACGGTGTTGACTATCTGCTTCTGTCCGCTGCTGATACAGCAGGTTGGGATTCCGTACTGATGGATGCACAGGACGCAGGCGTACGCGTAATCCTGTTCGACCGTACCATCGACGCTGATGAGAGCCTTTACGAGGCATCCATCGTATCTGATATGGACAAAGAGGGTGAGACCGCTGTTACATGGCTTGAGAGTCAGGGTCTTGATACCTACAACATCATTCACCTGCAGGGTGTAATGGGTTCCGCAGCTCAGGAAGGCCGCAGCGGCGCTCTTCAGTCTAAGGTAGACGCAGAGGCTAACTGGAATCTCGTTACCCAGCAGACCGCTGAGTGGAACGCAGAGAATGCACAGCAGATCGTGCAGTCCGTAATCAGCTCCGGCGAAGAGTTCAACGTAATCTACGCAGAGAACGACGATATGGCTAAGGGTGCTGTTGCAGCTCTGGATGCAGCTAATATCTCCCACGGCGTAGGCAAGGACGTTATCGTTATGGGCTTTGACTGCAACAAGTGGGCTCTTGAGGAGCTTCTTGCACAGAACTGGAACTACGATGGACAGTGTAATCCTTTCCAGTCTTCTTACATCGACGAGGTTATCAAGACAATCGAAGGCGGCGGCACTGTAGCAGAGAAGGTTATCATCATGGATGAGAAGGGCTTTGATGCAACCACCATCACACAGGAAGACGTAGATAACTACGGGATCTAACAGCCGCAGGCGCATTTTGCGAATGGCGTGGGCTGAACGATTGTAAAGATATAAGAAATATGATATAATGTAAGAAACGAGCGCGGCGCAGCGTTGAAAAGCCTGCCCGCGCTCTTTCTCTAAAATTTTTTACAAAAATGTTTGGGAGGTGAACCTGAGAGTGGAAGGAAATGTTGTATTAAAAATGAGAAACATTCACAAAATCTTCCCTGGAGTACACGCCCTGCAGGGTGTGGACTTCACACTGCGCAAGGGTGAGATCCATGCGCTTATGGGGGAGAACGGCGCGGGGAAATCTACGCTGATCAAGGTTCTTACCGGTGTTTACGGCAAGGAGGAGGGAGAAATCTTCCTGGACGGGACAGAGGGGGAAGTGGCAATTCATTCGCCACAGGATGCGCAGAGGATGGGTATCAGTACCGTGTATCAGGAGATTACGCTCTGCCCTAACCTCACTGTAGCGGAGAACATGTTCATCGGCCGTACAGAAGGAGCGGTACAGAACTGGAAAAAGATGAACACGGATACGGACAGGATTTTACAGTCGCTTGATATTCCCGCGAAGGCGGCACAGCAGCTTGGAACCTGTTCTCTGGCTGTGCAGCAGATGATCGCTATTGCCCGTGCGGTGGATATGGAGTGTAAGGTATTGATTCTGGATGAGCCCACTTCCTCGCTGGATGAGCAGGAGGTTGAAAAGCTCTTTAAGCTGATGAGGGATCTTCGCGCAAAAGGTGTGGGAATTATTTTCGTTACACACTTCCTGGAGCAGGTGTATGAGGTCTGCGACAGGATCACCGTTATGAGGGACGGAAAGCTTGTGGGCGAGTACGAGATTGAGAAGCTGCCACGCGTACAGCTGGTTTCCAAGATGCTCGGTAAAGAGGTGGATGATCTCTCCGATATCAAGAGCGAGACGAAGGCATATCAGGCGGAAAAGGATGCGGCTCCTGTGCTGGAGGCGGAAGGCCTTGTCAGCAATGCGGGTATTAAGCCTTTCGATTTCCATATCAACAAGGGCGAGGTAAACGGTTTTACAGGCCTTCTGGGCTCCGGCCGAAGCGAGTGTGTGCGCGCCATTTTCGGTGCGGACAGGGTGACCGGCGGAAAAGTAAAGATGAAGGGCAAAGAGGTAAAGATCGCAAAACCGCTTGACGCCATGAAGAACGGTATCGCTTATCTGCCTGAGGACCGTAAGGTGGACGGCATTGTGGGCGACCTTTCCGTGCGCGATAACATCATTCTGGCGCAGCAGGTGCTCAAAGGTTTCTTCAAACCTTTCTCCAAGGCGGAGGCCAATAAGGTTGCGGATGAGTACATAAAACTATTGAATATTAAGACGGCTTCCAAGGATACGCCGATCAAGTCTCTCTCCGGCGGTAACCAGCAGAAGGTAATCCTGGCGAGATGGCTCTTTACCCATCCCGAGTATTTAATTCTGGATGAGCCCACTAGAGGTATCGACGTGGGTACGAAGGTTGACATCCAGAAGCTGGTGTTAAAGCTGGCGTCCGAAGGTATGAGCGTTACCTTTATTTCCTCGGAGCTTGACGAGATGCTAAGAACCTGTTCCCGCCTGATCGTTATGCGTGACCGCAAGGCGGTGGGCGAGCTCACGGGCGACGACCTGAACCAGGGTACAGTTATGAATACGATTGCGGGAGGTGACAAATAAATGGCAAACAATGAGACGGCTAAGACAAACTCTCTCATGAAGCTGATCAGAAATCAGTGTTTTATCCCCATTGCGGCGCTTTTGCTGCTGGCAGTATTTAATCTGATTGCCGATCCTTCTTTCTTTAAGATTACATTGGGATACAACAGTGCGGGTAATCCGGTGCTGTCAGGATTCATTATTGATATTCTCAATAACGGCTCAGAGCTGGCAATACTGGCGATCGGTATGACGCTGGTAACGGCGGCTTCCGGCGGACAGGATATCAGTGTGGGCGCTGCCATCGCTATCGCGGGCAGTGTGGTTTTGCGGGTGCTGTGCGGCACGAATGCGCGTCCCGAAACATTGCAGGCTCCCATTATCGTCGCTTTTCTGGTGGCGTGCGTGGTGGCAATGCTCTTTGGTGCTTTCAACGGTGTGCTGGTGGCATACTTTAAGATTCAGCCCATGATCGCAACCCTGATCCTTTATACGGCAGGACGTTCTATCGCGGCATGGATCAATAATAATGAGCTTCCGGTTATCAGTGAACCCAAGTTTGCCTATTTTGGCAACTTTATTCCGGGGATACCGATTCCGACGCCGGTCTTTATTGCGATTATCTGCATGATCATAATTGGTATTGCGCTGAAAGTGACAAACTTAAGGCTTTACACGCAGGCGGTTGGTATCAACCAGAGTTCTTCCAAGTTAAACGGTTTGAATCCGGAGCTGATAAAAGTGCTTGCGTTCGTGATTCTTGGCCTGTGCGTGGCGGTGGTAGGACTGATCAAGGTGAGCCGTATCTCTTCCATTAACTATTCCGTTATCGCGAAAGATATTGAGATGGACGCAATCCTTGCGGTTGCCTTGGGCGGTAACGCGCTTTCCGGCGGTAAGTTTAACATGGCAGCTTCCATCATCGGTGCATACGTGATCCAGTGCCTGACGACGACGCTCTACAAGTTTGGCGTTTCCTCAACGGCGCTTCCTGCCTACAAGGCGGTGGTGGTTATTCTGCTGGTAATCGTCAGTGCGCCTACCGTGAGAGAATGGTTCTCCACTGTTACCAAGAAGATGAAACTGAAAGGGGAGGTGGCATAAGATGGCAAAGACAGAAAAGAATACCACATCTGCGGGCAAGGGCCTTAACGCGAAGCTGATGGGCATGACCGACACCAACCTGCTCCTTACCATTACGATTGCCGTATTTTTCCTGTTATATATCGGTGCGGTCATTTTTCTGGGTTCAGGCTTCTTAAAGCCCCAGACCTTCTTTAATATTTTAAATGCCAATGCGGCATTGATTATTCTTGCCTGCGGCATGAGCCTTGTCATGATTACAGGCGGTATCGATATCTCCGTCGGCGGCGTTACGGCTCTGGTAAGTATGTGCTGTGCGGTTTATCTGGATTTTAAAGGCGGTAATGTATTTATGGCGGTTATCATCGCCCTGGCGATTGGCCTGGCTTTCGGCGCTTTTCAGGGTTTTCTGGTGGCCTATCTGGATATCCAGCCCTTTATCGTTACATTAGCAGGTATGTTCTTTGCGAGAGGTATGACAACGATTGTAAACACTTCTCCCTTCAACGTGGAAAATGAGGCGTTTGTAGCATTAAAGAATACACGTGTTGTTGTGCCGGGTATGGGTTCTGTCAACAAGCTGGGCAAGTATGTGAACGCTTATGTGGAGATCGGTGTAATCGTGGCGCTTTTGGTGGTAGTTGTTATGTTTGTCCTGCTTCGGTGGGCTAAAGTAGGCCGCAATTTCTATGCAGTGGGCGGTAACAGGCAGAGCGCACTGATGCTCGGTATCAACGTAAAGAGGACAAAATTCCTCTCCCATTTAATCTGCGGCCTTCTGGCAGGTATCGGCGGTTTCGTCTACTTCCTGCATGTGGGTTCCGGATCTCCCTCCCATGCGACAGGCGCGGAGATGGACGCCATTGCTTCCTCCATCATCGGCGGCACCATGCTGACCGGCGGTGTAGGTAATGTGTTAGGTACCTTCTTTGGTGTGCTCTCCCTGAGCACGATTCAGAATATCGTATCCTCCGTCGGATTTGATGAGGCGTGGTGGACCGGTATCACAAAGGCGGTTATGCTCTGTCTGTTCCTGGTGGTTCAGAGTGTGGTTATGTCCGTGAGAAAGAAAAGAAACGCGGCAAATTAACTGAAAAATAGAAAGAAAGTAACAGAAAAAGAAGGAAACTGTCGGATTGACGTGACGTTGATCCGACAGTTTTTTGTGAAAATGTTATAATGAATCGTGGAAAAGGGCTGTTATTGTGCAACAAAATGTGATACACTGAACATATGTAAGCGCTCAGATACGACGGAGGAACCGCATATGAAAAAGATAGGATTTAAATTTGCATCGGCAATCATTGTACTTGCCCTGATTTCGATTATATCGCTGGGACTTATGGCTAACAGCATGACGACGATCAGCGAGAGCAGCCAGAATGTCATGAATAATGAGGTGGAAAAGATCAATCTGATTCATAGCATTTATGAAGATTATCTTGATATGTATATGAATGTGTATGCGCATGTGAACGCCAAACTGACAAGAACCATGGACAGGCGTGCGGAAGATATTATGGAGCGGCGTGCGCTTATGTGGGAATCCATGGAGGCTTATGAGGCGATGATTACCTCCGATGAGGTACAGGAGAGCTTCGATGTGTTACGGGGAAGGCTGGAATCCTTCGATAAATATGCGGATACCATTATAGAGTTGAGCAGGGCGAACGATAAGGAGCGCGCCAACAACCTGATTTCAAATAATCTGGGATCTCTGAATCAGGTCCTGGATAAGGCAATGAGCAGAATGCTGGAGTTTTCGGAGCGGGATCTTGAAAGCGCGAAATCTGATCTGAGCATCAGGGCGAATAATTCCTATTTATTGACTGCGATAGTCATTGTCCTGCTTTTGGGGACGGCGATTTTGATTTTGGTCATTGCAAACCGTATTATTGTGGTGCCGATTCAGAAAATTGCTCAGGTCATTAACGGCATGATTGAGGCCATACATAATAACAAAGGAAATTTGAACGAGAGAGTGCCTGTGCAGACGAAAGATGAGATAGCGACTCTTGCCAGAGGCGTTAATGAATTTCTGGATATTCTGCAGGGTGTGATTGGCGGGGTGATCTCCTGTGGTGAGGAGATTAACAGGCAGCAGTTGAATGTCAATAAAGTGGTGGAGGAAACGAACCAGAATGCGAATGACACCTCGGCCACCATGGAAGAGCTTGCAGCCAGTATGGAAGAAGTATCCGCTACCGTCGGTTATGTCAGTGACAATACCAGAGAGGCGGAGGCTTCTGTCGGAGAGATGGTGGACAAGGCGGTGAACGGGACGAAGTTTGCGGAGGAGATTCGACGCCGGGCGGAGGAACTTCGGAAACTTGCGCAGGACAGCCACGCTTCTGCAGAGAGCATGATACAGGGGTTTGACGTGACACTCAATGCTTCCATAGAGGACAGCCGCCAGATAGAACAGATTGGGAATCTGACCTCAGACATATTGGGGATTGCTTCCAAGACGAATCTGCTTGCCCTGAACGCGTCCATAGAAGCGGCGAGAGCCGGAGAGGCGGGTAAAGGCTTTGCGGTGGTGGCGGATGAGATTCGCCAGTTGGCGGACAGCTCGAAGGAGACGGCCGGCAATATCCAGCAGATTTCAGCGAGCGTTGTGGAGGCGGTTATGACGTTGGCGGAGAATGCCGGCAATTTGGTGAAGTTTATCAATGAACGGGTGATGCCTGACTATGAGATACTGGAGCGCACCGGTGAGCAGTATCTGAATGATTCTATTACGGTGGATCAGATGATGAGCGAGATGCGCAGTTCCATGGAGAACATTGGCTCCATGATGCGTTCGGTGGCGGAGTCCAATGAAAACATCACAAAAAATGTGAGAGAGAGCGCGCAGGGCGTTGGCGGCGTGGTGGATAACACGGCGGCGCTGGCGGAAAATATGAAAAATATTATAAAAGCATTGGATCAGGTTTCTGACGTGGCCGGACACTTGTCTGAACAGACGGCATGCTTTGAAGGATAGAAATGGAGGGCGTATCTTGGACGGTGACAATAATAATAGAAGAAAAGGCGATACCAAAGTGGGTTTGACACTTCGCATTTTAGTGGCGGTATATGTGCTGTATCTGGCATATGGTTTGATACAGGGTTTTGGAGAAACCACAGGAAACGACCGCATCCTGATAGCAATAGCGATAGGTATTTTCCTGGTAGCCGGCGGTGCGATCCTGATATTATCTGCGAAGAAACTGATCAGAAAGGAGTATGTCGATGCAGACGAAGAGACAGGGGATGAAAAACAATAAAGGAATAGGAATCCGGTTTAAAATTAACGCCTGCATTCTCTGCACGCTGCTTGTGCTGGTTGCGCTGATGATGGTGCTGGTGGACAGAACCAGTAATTATAATGCACAGTATTCCCAGATTCTTGACAGCATCAGTAAAGTGACTTTTGTCAAGGACAATGCTTCCTATCTGGGGCGTACAGTGGTGGTCAAGTGTGGAACCGGCGGCGATCTCGCTTCCAGCGGACACGTGGAGATTATTGACACCATGGAGCAGTATGTGGCGCAGGTGGGAGAGAGCGTTCCTCAGGAGGCGGAATACTCGGAGATGCGCAATCAGTATGACAAGTTTGCCTCTGAGACAGGGAAATTTATTGCCTCATTCCGGGAACTGCAGGCCGCCTGCGGGGATACTTATTCCTCGGCTGGCATGAATGCGGCACAGGACATGAGCGGCAGTATGAGTTTTGTCAGTTCCAGCGCGGAGACGCTCCTTGCCTCTGAAATTGCCAGAAGCGAGCAGGTGGCGGATGAGATACAGAGCGGATTCAGAAATATGCGTAATATCATTGTGATTGTGGTGCTTGTCACGGTGGTGCTTGTGATGGCGGCGGCCTTTGCCCTGACCCAGAGTATTACGGCTCCTGTTATCAAACTACAGAAGAACCTGATGATTATGTCCGAGGGAAATCTGACCAATGAGGATCTTAAAGTAAATGTCAGGGATGAGGTAGGACAGGCGGCAGCGGCATTCAATAAAATGAAAAACAATCTGGTGCATCTGATCAGTGAGGTGGCAACCAACATGGGAGAGCTGAAAACAGCCACTGCCACGGTAAATAACAGTGTGGATGAGAATGCACAGGGCGGAGGCCGCATCGCTGACGCGGTGGAAGGTATGCTGGCGGCTCTGGAGAGGCAGCAGGAGGAGGTCAGTCACGCACAGACACAGATAGGCGAAATGGAGAGTGTTGCGCAGAAGGTGGCGGATTACGCGGAGGCCATCCACGGAAATGCCGGAAAGACCAGAGATAATGCCAGAGACGGTATGCAGAAAATTACAGCTTATGTGGAGCAGATGGAAGAGGTCAACCGCTCCATGCGGGAGATGGAGAGTGTATTTGCTTCCTTTGGGGCAAACACAAAGGGTATGACGGAGGCGCTTGCGTCCATTTCTTCCATTGCATCCCAGACAAACCTGTTGTCGCTGAACGCTTCCATAGAGGCGGCGAGAGCGGGTGAAGCAGGCAGAGGCTTTGCAGTGGTAGCCACGGAGATACGGGATCTGGCGGATGATTCCCAGGCGGCAGCGGCTCATATTGGCAAGATGATTGAGACGGTGAGCGCGCAGGCGGACCGAATGACAGCCAGACTGAGGGAAAGTCTGGAACAGCTCGAAAAAGGGAATCAGATGACAGGAGAGGCGAAGGAAAGCTTTGAGATTATCACAAACGGCACGGACGAGGTAAATAATAACGTGGAGGACATCATCAGCGGAGTGGAGATGCTGAGTGACCGGATCATACAGGCCATGGGCAGTATGGGGACTATTAAAGATACTGCCGACAGCAATGTGACGGAGATCAATGAGGTCAGCGCGGTGGTGGCCGAACAGTCGGCAAATCTGGAAGAGGTTTCAGAGGCGATGGATAAACTGCTTGCTCTGACAGAAGATGTGGAAGGGCTTGTAGGAGAATTTAAGATCTGAGTGAAAAAATACGGGGCGCGAAACGGCGTGCCAGGACTGTGCTTAGGCACAGTCCTTTTTGTATAAGTTGTACACAGTACAACTTTTGAAAGCTGTATGTAAAAATTGAATAAAAATATTGACAATTTATCGGCGCATAGATATAATGATTATACCACTTGCAGAAATGGTGGTAAAAATGCACAGAATAATTTGGAAGTTAGGTGTCAATTAAGCAATATTTCCCAATTAGTAATATGTAAAATTGGAAAAATTGTTCAAAAAACAGCAAATTGTACAGTGTACAACTTTGAGACACATATAGACAAGTTTTCTGTGTGAAATTATTCTTTAAAGGGAGGAAAAAGTAATGAAAAAGAAAGTTTTAGGCACATTTCTGAGCGTAGCAATGGTAGCTTCCATGCTCGTAGGCTGTGGCGGCGGCGATACAGCTCCTGCGGCTGAAGAGACAGCAGCTCCTGCGGCTGAAGAGGCAGCTCCTGCAGAGGATGCAGCTCCTGCAGAGGATGCGGCAGATGCAGCAGTAGATGAGGCGGCTGCAGCTACTTCCGGCGGCGGCAAGGTTGGCGTGGCAATGCCCACACAGTCTTCCGAGAGATGGATCAACGACGGTGCTAACATGAAGGCTCAGCTTGAGTCCCTTGGCTATGAAGTAGACCTTCAGTATGCAGAGGATGATGTACAGATGCAGGTTTCCCAGATTGAGAACATGATCGCTTCCGGCGTGAACTGTCTGGTTATCGCTTCCATCGACTCTTCCGCACTTGTAAACGTAGAGGCACAGGCTAAAGAAGCAGGCATCCCGATCATCGCTTACGACCGTCTGCTGATGGATACAGATGCAGTTTCTTACTACGCTACTTTTGATAACAAGGGTGTAGGTACCGCAATCGGTAAGTACATTGAGGAGAATGCAAACCTTGATCCTGCAAACCCGCAGACCATCGAGTTCTTCATGGGTTCCCCTGATGATAACAACGCATTGTTCTTATACAATGGTCTGATGGAAGTTCTTCAGCCCTACCTTGACAACGGTGCGCTGGTTTGTAAGTCCGGCAGAACTTCTTTCGAAGATACCTGTATCTTAAGATGGTCTCAGGAGACAGCACAGCAGAACTGTGAGAACTATCTGACAGGTTTCTACGCTGACGAGGATCTTGACATCTGTGCTACCGCTTTTGACGGTTTTGCATATGGCTGTAAGGCAGCTCTTGAGGGCGCTGGTTACACAGATGCTAACTGGCCTATGATCACAGGGCAGGACGCAGAGCTCATGGCTACCAAGAACATCATTTCCGGCAAGCAGACCATGTCCATCTACAAGGATACCCGTCTTCTGGCTGAGAAGTGTGTTACCATGGTTCAGGCAGTGCTTGAGGGTGCAGAGCCTGAGATCAACGACACAGAGCAGTACAACAACGGTAAGATCGTAGTTCCTTCTTATCTGTGCACACCTGTAGCAGTTGACCAGAACAACTACAAAGAGATCATTGTAGACGGCGGTTACTACACAGAGGAGCAGTTAGCTGAGTAATATTTATAAAGATATTTTGGAGGGCGGCGGCAAGAATGTCGTCGCCCTCGTTATATCTTAAAGGCTGTAGCGTAAAATATGGAAAAAAGAATTGCGCAGCAATTCTTTGGCCGCAGGCTGTTGAGGCTGCGGTGGAGAAGGGAGTTGGGAAAATGTCGGATTACATCTTGGAAATGAACCACATTGTCAAGGAATTTTCAGGTGTACGCGCACTGGATGACGTTAATCTGAAAGTGAGACGTGGTGAGATCCATGCCCTGTGCGGTGAGAACGGAGCAGGAAAATCTACACTGATGAACGTTCTCTCGGGCGTCTGGCCTCACGGTACATATTCCGGTGATGTTGTGTACAATGGGGAAGTCTGTAAATTCCATAATCTGAAGGACAGTGAGGCAAAAGGTATCGTTATCATTCACCAGGAGCTTGCGCTCAGTCCGCTTCTCTCGGTTGCAGAGAATGTGTTTCTGGGTAATGAGCAGTTGTCCATGAAGGGGGTTATTGATTGGACGAAGACCAGACAGCGCGCACAGGAGATGCTCGCGAGGGTGGGTCTGGAGAATGAAAATGTGAATGTGCCGGTTAACTCATTGGGTGTCGGCAAACAGCAGCTGATTGAGATCGCGAAAGCGATGGCTAAAAAGGTGGAGCTTTTGATCCTCGACGAGCCTACGGCAGCGTTAAATGACGAGGAGAGTAAGAAGCTTCTGGATATCATGTTGGAGCTTAAGAAACAGGGAATTACCTGTATTATTATCTCCCACAAGTTAAATGAGATTGAATATGTATCTGACGCGGTGACGATCATCCGTGACGGTAAAACCATCGAGACCCTGATCAAAGGGAAGGACGATATGTCGGAGGATCGCGTGATTAAGGGAATGGTAGGCCGCGAGATGACCAACCGTTATCCGGTTCGTGAGGGTGTGAAGATCGGGGATACCATTTTTGAAGTAAAGAACTGGAATGTTTATCATCCGGATGACCCGGAACGTCAGATTTTGAAAGATATTAACATCAGTGTGAAGGCGGGCGAGGTAGTGGGGCTTGCCGGACTGATGGGCGCAGGACGTACCGAATTTGCAATGAGTATATTCGGCCACAGTTATGGTCAGAAGATTTCCGGAACCGTCAAGATCAACGGCAAGGAAGTGGAGATGAAGAATGTCAAGCAGGCAATTGACAGCAAACTTGCGTACGTGTCCGAGGACAGAAAAGTTTACGGGTTGAACCTGATTGCCGAGATTAAGGAAAACATGGCGATTGCCGCCCGTCCTAAATTCTTCTCCAAACACGGTATTATTAACGGCAACGATGAGATTGTTGCAGCAGAGGAGTATAAGAAGAGGATCAATGTCAAGGCTACTTCCATCGAGCAGGTGGTCGGCGCTCTGTCTGGCGGTAATCAGCAGAAAGTGGTTTTGGCCAAGTGGATGCTGACCCAGCCTGATGTGCTGATTCTGGATGAGCCTACCCGTGGTATCGACGTGGGTGCGAAGTACGAGATTTACTGTGTCATCAATGATCTGGCGAAAGCTGGTAAGGCGGTAATCGTTATCTCTTCCGAGATGCCTGAGATTATCGGTACCTGTGACAGGACTTATGTCCTGAACGAGGGACAGATTGCAGGAGAGCTGAATCATGATGAGCTGACACAGGAAAAAATTATGCAGTGTATTATGGCACATAATAGAAAGGGTGATGGAAATGAATGATAAGAAAAAAGTAGTAAATCTTGACATGAAACAGTATGGTATGTTTCTGGCGCTTATTGCCATCTATGTTATCTTTGCCATTATGACGGGTGGAAAGAACCTCTCCCCCGCTAACATTAACAACCTGATCATGCAGAACGGCTACGTTGTCATCCTGGCAATCGGTATGCTGCTGTGTGTCCTGACCGGTAACGTTGATCTGGGCGTTGGTTCGACTGTAGCTCTCACAGGCGCGGCTGCAGGTATTATTCTGATCGACTACAAGATGAATATGTGGGTAGCGATCCTTGTCGCTCTGCTGATCGGCCTTCTGGTGGGTATGTTTGCAGGTTTCTTCATTGCTTATCTGGATATTCCGCCTTTCGTTGTAACGCTGGCTACGATGCTGATGGGGCGCGGCCTTACATACACGCTTCTGAAGGCGCAGACCAAGGGCCCTCACCCGGATAACTTTGTATACCTGGGAGCAGGCTTCCTTCCTACAGCGAAGATTGAAATGGGCGGCGGTACGCTGGATATGGTTTGTATCATTGTTGCGATTATCGCTTCTGTTGCGCTGATCCTCAATGAAATCCGCAGCATAAAGACAAAAGAAAAATATAACTTTGCGACAAATCCCATGTGGCAGATTGCATTGAAGCTGTTAGTGATGCTCTTTATCATCTGGTTCTGCCTCTACAAACTGGCACGTTACAACGGCCTTCCCTTTGTGCTTGTAATCATGGCGCTGCTGATTGCACTGTACGGTTTCATTACCAGCAAGACTGTTGCGGGCCGTCAGATCTATGCACTGGGTGGAAACAGAAAGGCGGCAAACCTTTCCGGTATCGATACAAAGAAGGTATTCTTCTGGGTATACACAAACATGGGTATTCTGAGTGCGGTGGCTGGTATCGTCCTCTCTGCACGTAACGCTTCCTCCACTCCCAAGGCCGGAGACGGTTTTGAGATGGACGCCATTGCATCCTGTTATATCGGTGGCGCGGCGGTTGCCGGTGGTGCCGGTACCATCATGGGAGCTGTGGTTGGTGCATTCATTATGGGTATTCTGAATAACGGCATGTCCCTGTATGGATGGTCCACAGATATTCAGAAGATCGTTAAAGGCGCGGTTCTTCTCGGCGCTGTAACGGTAGACGTACTTTCCAAGAGAAAGAAAGGCTAAATGAAAGTATCCGGCCCATCGCGAGGTGATCCGGGATGGCGGATATATACATATGGTGGACAGCGCGGGAGAACGCAGTCCTTAAAAACCAAGGGCTGCCCGAAAGGGTGGCCCTTTGCGGTTATGACAGAGGTGTATTATGGAGAGGGCGACCCCAAAATATCTGGAGCTGGTCAGGTGGATCAATGAGCAGATTGAGACAAAAAAGCTTGTTCCGGGACAAAAAATGTATTCTGAGAATACACTCAAGGAGATGTTTGGCGTAAGCCGCCAGACAGTCAGGCATGCGATCGGCGTTTTGGAGAATGAGGGCGTCATTCGGAGGATTCAGGGAAGCGGTACCTATATCAATGACAACCGTCTGGCAAATTTAACAAAACGCATGCGGGTTTCCGTTGTGACAACATATGTAGATGGCTACATCTTCCCAAGAACGATTCAGGGGATTGAGAATGTTCTGCTGGAGGCAGGATATTCCGTACAGATTGCGTTCACAAACAACCAGCATGGGCGGGAGAAGACAATTCTGGAGGATATTATCAGCCGGGACGAGGTGTCGGGTCTGATTGTGGAGCCCACAAAGAGCGGCATCCCCAATCCCAATCTGCGGCTCTATCAGGAGATTCGCAAGAAACGGATACCTGTTATTTTTATTAACAGTTATTATCCGCAGTTAAAAATTCCTCATGTGTCCATCAATGACCATATGGCGGGATGGAAAATGACAAAATATCTGATTTCCATGGGGCATGAGAAAATCGGCGGCATATTTAAACTGGACGACGGACAGGGGCAGTTTCGCTTTTCAGGCTATATGGATGCTATGTTTGACGCAGGGCTTGAGGTGGAAGACAGGCAGATTGTCTGGGTGGATACGGAGGAGAAGCATCATCTGGAAAAGGCGACGGATAAAGTGATGGAGCGATTTAAGGACTGTACGGCGGTATTCTGCTACAATGATGAGGTGGCTTTCGGCCTTTTGGACATTTTTAAAAAACATGGCGTCCGGGTTCCTCAGGATATTTCGGTTGCCAGTGTGGACGATTCGGAGCTGGCCATTCTGGGAGACGTGCCCATTGCGTCAACGCCGCATCCCATGGAGAGGCTTGGCGGCAAGGCAGCGGAAAATCTGCTGCGGCTGATCAAAGATCCGTCCTTTGATGCGAACTATGAATTTGAAGTTGATGTGGTGCCCAGGAGCTCTGTAAGGAGATTGGGCTAAGGGCTTTGACCGAGGTTTTCGGGATGATAAGCAGATGTAAATTATTTTAAAATATGTTAAAAACATATGGCATACAACTTGATTATTTGTACATACAAGTAGTAGAATGAATTTTAGAAGACAGAGGGATGGTTGTACAGAACACAAGGGCAAAATTGTATTCTGTACAACTTGATGTCATTCGCGGCGGCGAATCAAAAAAGAAAGAATTGGAGGGTATTGTATGAGCGCAGCAAAGAACTACAAATTTTGGTTTTGTACAGGATCTCAGGACTTGTACGGGGACGAGTGCCTGAGAAAGGTGGCGGATCATTCCGCGAAGATTGTGGAGGGGTTAAATGCATCCGGTAATCTGCCTTTTGAAGTGGTATTAAAGCCCACGCTGTTAGGGCAGGCTTCCATCCGCAAGGCTTTCAACGATGCGAATAATGATCCTGAGTGTGCGGGCGTGATCACATGGATGCACACCTTTTCTCCTGCAAAAATGTGGATTCTCGGTTTGAAGGAATTCCGGAAGCCGCTCTGTCATCTGCACACGCAGTTCAACGAGGAGCTTCCCTATGACACCATTGATATGGATTTCATGAATGAGAACCAGTCCGCGCACGGTGACAGAGAGTATGGTCATATTGTGAGCCGCATGGGTATTGAGCGCAAGATTATTGTGGGACATTGGGCGTCCGAGAGAGTACAGAAGCAGCTGGGAAGCTGGATGCGTACAGCCATCGGTGTGATTGAGTCCTCCCATGTGCGTGTGTGCCGTTTCGGTGACAATATGAACAATGTGGCGGTAACCGAGGGCGACAAGGTTGAGGCGCAGATCAAGTTCGGCTGGGAGATTGACCACTACTGTGTAAATGATGTAGTAGAGTACGTGGACGCTGTGTCCCAGGGCGACGTGAACGCTCTGGTGGAGGAGTATTACAGCAAATATAAGATCATCGACGAGGGCAGGGACGCGGACGAGTTCAGAAGGCATGTGGCTGTACAGGCACAGCAGGAGATCGGTATCGAGAAATTTCTTAAGGAGAATGATTATCACGCTGTGGTTACCCACTTTGGTATGCTGGGCGGTCTGAAACAGCTTCCGGGTCTGGCAATCCAGAGACTGATGCAGAAAGGCTACGGCTTCGGAGCAGAGGGCGACTGGAAAGTAGCGGCTATGGTTCGTCTCATGAAGCTGATGACGGCTGATATTGAGGGAGCGAAAGGATCTTCCCTGATGGAGGATTACACTTACAATTTAGTACCCGGCAAGGAGGGTATCTTACAGGCGCACATGCTGGAGGTATGTCCTTCTGTGGCTGACGGGGACATCGCGATCAGGGTATGTCCGCTGTCCATGGGAAACAGAGAAGATCCTGCCCGTCTGGTATTCACTGCGAAGGAAGGCCCTGCGGTTGCCTGCTCTTTGGTGGATCTTGGGACGAGGTTCCGCCTGCTTATCAATGCGGTGGACTGCAAGAAAGTGGAGAAGCCTATGCCGAAGCTGCCTGTGGGTACAGCATACTGGACGCCGCAGCCTAATCTGGAGGTTGGCGCGACAGCTTGGATTTTGGCGGGCGGCGCACATCATACGGCATTCTCCTATGATCTGACCGTGGAGCAGATGGTTGACTGGGCGGACGCTATGGGTATCGAGAGCGTTGTAATTGATAAGGACACCAACATCCGCGATTTCAAGAATGAGCTGAGATGGAACGAGGCGGCATACAGGTAATGGCAATGAGCGGCGAAGACTTTTCGAGCGTGCGCTGCGAATAGATATAAATAAAGGAGGTACAGGGACAGGATATGGGAGCAAAAGAATGTATTGCAAGCGGTAAAGCGGTGCTGGGCATTGAGTTCGGTTCCACCAGAATTAAAGCGGTTCTGGTGGATGAGAACAACAAGCCCATTGCATCGGGGGCACACGACTGGGAGAACAGGCTGGAGAACGGCATTTGGACGTACAGTCTGGACGACATTTGGACAGGGCTTCAGGACTGCTACAAAAAACTGACGGAGGATGTAGAGGCGCAGTACGGGGAGAAGCTTGTGAAGCTGGGGGCTATCGGCTTCTCTGCAATGATGCACGGCTATATGGCGTTCAATGACAAGGACGAACTGATGGTACCCTTCCGCACATGGAGAAATACCATCACAGAGGAGGCTTCCACGAAGCTGACAGAACTTTTCAATTACCATATACCGCAGAGATGGACGATCGCACACCTCTATCAGGCAGTTTTGAACGGCGAAGAGCATGTGGCGGATCTGAAGTTCGTGATCACATTGGCAGGCTATATTCAGTGGAAACTGACGGGTGAGAAGATTGTCGGCGTGGGCGAGGCTTCCGGTATGTTCCCGATTGACATTGCAACCGGACAGTTCAATGAGAAGATGATCGGGCAGTTTGACGCGGCTGTTGCGGACAAGGGATTTGCATGGAAATTAAAGGATGTGCTTCCGGCGGTCTATACGGCGGGACAGCAGGCAGGCGCATTGACCGAAGAAGGCGCGAAGTTGTTAGACCCTTCAGGGACATTGCAGGCAGGCGTTCCTTTCTGTCCTCCCGAGGGCGATGCGGGAACAGGAATGGCGGCAACCAACAGCGTTGCGCAGCGTACCGGTAATGTATCTGCTGGAACCAGCGTGTTCGGCATGATCGTTTTGGAGAAAGATCTCTCCAAAGTATATGACGCTATCGATCTGGTGACCACGCCTGACGGCAGCCTTGTGGCGATGGTGCACTGCAACAACTGTACCTCAGACCTGAACGCGTGGGTAAATCTGTTTAAGGAATACTCGGAAGTAATGGGCATGAAGGTGGATATGAACGAGCTGTACGGAAACCTTTACCGCAAGGCTCTTGAGGGAGACGACGACTGCGGCGGCCTGCTTGCTTACAATTATTTCTCGGGAGAGCATGTGACAGGCTTCAACGAGGGACGTCCGATGTTTGTACGCACACCTGATGCGAAATTTAATCTGGCGAACTTCATGAGAGTGCATCTGTTCACATCGTTGGGCGCGTTGAAGACAGGTTTCGATATCCTGTTCACGGAGGAGAAGGTGCAGGTAGATGAGATTCTCGGACACGGCGGCCTCTTTAAGACGAAGGGCGTGGGCCAGAGCATTCTTGCGGCGGCTATGAATGCGCCGGTAAGCGTGATGGAGACGGCTGGTGAAGGCGGCGCCTGGGGTATTGCGCTTCTTGCTTCCTATATGATTAACAAGGGCGCGGACGAAAGCCTGTCTGCATTCCTTGACAGCAAAGTATTTGCGGGCCAGAAGGGTGAGAAGATGGAGCCGAAGGCAAGCGACGTGAAGGGCTTTAATGACTTTATGAAGCTCTACAGTGCGGGACTTGCAATCGAGAGAGCGGCAGTTGAATCTATGTGAAGGCGCATAAGAAAAGGAAGCGGCTCCGAAGGAGGCATTTACTTTTCTTGCGAGTCTGGATGAGAAAGGAGTAGAAGGTAGTGTTAGAAGAATTAAAGAAACGCGTTTATGAGGCGAATATGCTTCTTCCGAAATACGGACTGGTTACTTTTACCTGGGGCAATGTAAGTGAGATCGACAGGGAGAGCGGCATCTTTGCCATCAAACCCAGCGGCGTCGATTACGAGAAGCTTACACCCGACGATATGGTACTTGTGGATCTGGAAGGCAAGAAGGTGGAAGGGAAATACAATCCTTCCTCCGATACGGCCAGCCATGTGGAAATTTATAAGGCGTTCAAGGAGATTGGAGGCGTCGTACATACCCATTCTTCTTATGCTACGAGCTGGGCACAGGCGGGCAGGAGCATTCCCTGCTACGGAACGACCCATGCCGATTATTTCTACGGGGAGATTCCCTGCCTGCGGTGTCTGACGAAAGAGGAGATCGCTGAGGCATATGAGAAAAATACGGGTATTCTCATTGTCAATGAGTTTAAGAGAATGGACAAAGACCCTGTGGCAGTGCCCGGGACGCTGTGCAAGAACCATGGTCCTTTCGCATGGGGCAAGGACGGCCATGAGGCGGTGCACAATGCGGTGGTGTTGGAGGAAGTGGCGAAGATGGCCTACCGTGCGGAGACAATCAATGTGAGAATCCAGCCCGCGCCGCAGGAATTGCAGGATAAGCATTATTTCCGTAAGCACGGAGAGAACGCGTATTATGGGCAGCGATGAGCGTGCGCAGACAGAGCAGTGGACACTGTGCGGATATAGATTTTGTGCTCGGGCACGGTGACAAAACATAAGCTTTGTGCTACACTGAGTTTAGCAGGAAATTAAGTATAGTTATTATGGATGGAGGATGGCGATGAACAAATTAGAGTTACAAAAAACAGCTAATGAAGTTCGCAAAGGTATCGTGACAGCGGTACACGGCGCTAAGGCAGGGCATCCGGGCGGATCTCTGTCAGCGGCAGACATTTTTACGTATCTTTATTTTGAGGAGATGAACGTTGACCCGAAAGATCCAAAAAAAGCAGACAGAGACCGTTTCGTGCTCTCTAAGGGACACACGGCTCCCGGCCTTTATTCTGTGTTGGCGAACAGGGGATATTTCCCGGTGGAGGATCTTCCGACCCTGCGTCATTTGGGTTCCTATCTGCAGGGACATCCCTGCATGCAGGAGACGCCTGGCGTAGACATGTCCTCAGGTTCTCTGGGACAGGGTATCTCCGCAGCAGTCGGGATGGCGCTTGCTGCAAAAATGGACAATAAAGATTACAGAACATACACTCTGCTTGGCGATGGTGAAATTCAGGAAGGCCAGGTGTGGGAGGCTGCCATGTTTGCGGGACATAGAAAGCTCGACAACCTGGTAGTTATCGTGGACAATAACGGTTTACAGATCGACGGTAAGATTGACGACGTTTGCTCACCTTATCCGATCGATAAGAAATTCGAAGCATTTAATTTCCATGTAATCAATATTGATGGTAATGATTTTGATCAGATTGATGCAGCGTTTAAAGAGGCGAAAGCGACCAAAGGACAGCCCACCGCTATTATTGCAAAGACAGTGAAGGGCAAAGGCGTTTCCTTCATGGAGAACAGTGCGGGCTGGCACGGCAAGGCGCCCAACGATGAAGAGTATGCAACGGCGATGGCAGATCTTGAGAAGATCGGTAAAGAGTTAGGAGGTGCAAACTGATGGCAGATGTAAAGAAAGTTGCAACAAGAGAAAGCTATGGTAATGCACTTGCTGAGTGTGGTGCAGAATTTCCGGATCTGGTAGTTTTGGATGCAGACCTTGCGGGCGCGACTAAGACCGGTGTATTCAAAAAAGCATTTCCTGACCGCCATATTGACTGCGGTATTGCAGAGTGTAATATGACAGGTATCGCAGCTGGTCTTGCAACCTGCGGCAAGGTGCCTTTTATCAGCTCCTTTGCCATGTTTGCGGCAGGACGTAACTTTGAGCAGGTTCGCAACTCCATCGGTTACCCCCATCTGAATGTTAAGATCGGTGCGACCCATGCGGGTATTACCGTAGGTGAGGACGGAGCAACCCACCAGTGTAACGAGGACGTTGCCCTGATGCGGACAATTCCCGGTATGACAGTTATCGTGCCCTCCGATGATGTGGAGGCGAAGGCGGCTGTGCGTGCGGCGATTGAGATGAACGGCCCTGTATATCTGCGGTTCGGCCGTGCGGCTGTGCCTGTAATCAACGACAGACCGGATTATAAATTTGAGATTGGTAAGGGCGTTCTGCTTAGAGAGGGTAAGGATGTGACGATTATCGCCAGCGGTATCACGGTTGCCTCCGCTTTGGATGCGGCTGAGATGCTTGCAAAAGACGGAATTGATGCTGAGGTGATCAATATTCACACCATCAAGCCGCTGGACGAAGAACTGGTGCTGGCGTCTGCGAAGAAGACCGGCAAAGTAGTAACGGCTGAGGAACACACCGTGATCGGTGGTCTTGGCAGCGCTGTCTGCGACTGTCTGTCTGAGAAACAGCCTACACCTGTTCTGCGGATCGGTATGCAGGATACCTTCGGTGAGTCCGGCCCGGCGAATGCATTGGTGGAGAAATACGGCCTGGACGGCAAGGGCATCTATGAGAAGGTAAAAGGTTTTGTGTAAAATGTCTGAGAGAAAGAATATTCTGTCTCCCTCGATTCTGGCGGCTGATTTCGCCAGGTTGGGGGAGCAGATAAAAGAGGCGGATGAAGCCGGCGCACAGTATTTGCATATTGATGTGATGGACGGTGTTTTTGTGCCTTCCATTTCCTTTGGGATGCCTGTGATCAGCGCAATCCGTAAGGTGACGGATCGAGTTTTTGACGTGCATCTGATGATCACGGAGCCGGATCGGTATGTTAAGGAATTTAAGAAGTGTGGCGCGGACAGTATCACTTTTCATCTGGAGGCTACACAAGATGCGGATCAAACCATTGACTTGATTCGAAACCAGGGCTGCCGGGTTGGTATGTCGATCAAACCCAAAACGCCTGTGGAAGCGGTCAGAAAGTATCTGAGTAAATTGGATATGCTTCTGGTCATGACGGTGGAACCGGGATTTGGCGGCCAAAAATACATACCCGAGTCAACGGAGCGGGTCCGTCAGGTTCGTAAGATGGCCGATGAAATGGGGCTGAATCCTGACATTCAGGTGGATGGCGGAATCACGGTGGACAACGCGAAAATCGTGATGGAGGCCGGAGCCAATGTGATCGTGGCGGGTTCTGCGATTTTTAACGGCAACATTACAGAGAACGTAAAAGGTTATCTGGCACAGTTTTGAGAGATTGAAAATATGCGATAAAGAAAAGAGGCGCAGCCTGTGAGGGTGGCGCCTCTTTTCTTTGTTATAATTTTTTGTCTCCCTTTGCTTCCGCCCTGCCCAGAAGGTATAAAAATACAATGGCGGGCACACGCAATATGGGAGTGAGGGTTTCGTGGCTGGTAATACCGAAATCGTCCAGCTGTTTGGTTATGAGGAAAGCGTGGGTGACTTTGGCTTTTTCATCCCGGCACAGCTCTACAATCGCGTCCGAAGAGGGGATATGGGAATGATTGCGGTATTTTACCTCGCAGAGAATTTTCTGGCGAGGGAGTTCAACAACGACATCGACCTCTTTCTGATTGTCTTTTGCGTTTCTGAAATATCCAAGCTGCGCCGGGCTGCCCTGATAGAAAGAAACGATATGTTTGTAAACGGCAGTTTCCACCATGGCGCCGAGCTCTTTTTCTTCGGACAGGACATCGTCGATCATCAGAACTGCATTGCGGATGGCGGCGTCAGCAATAAAAATCTTTGGTTTTCCTTTTAATGCACCCTTACTACCCACATTCATCGGTTTGGAAAGATAGATGAGATTGGACATTTCCAGCGCTTCGATGTAGCTGTCAATGGTTGCGACGGAGACATTCTCCAGCTCCTTTGCCGCGGTAGTGGCATTAAAAATTTCCGTAGAGTTCATGCACAGGTACAGAAACAGCTTTTCCATCAGCAGAGGACTGCGGATATTGAACAAAGACAGTACGTCGCGTTTGATAACTTTGTCCACTACGTCCTCGCGAAGCATCCTCTGGGCATACAGATCGTCGCTTGACAGTACCAGCTCCGGGAAGCCGCCAATGGTCAGATATCGGTTAAAATGATTTCTCAGATGCATGAAGCGGCTCATAAGATCTCCGAGTTGCGGCTGGTCCATTTGCATGAGCTCTGACAGCCGCAGATCTTCAGGAAGCTCCGGTTCGTCAAGAGCAAGCAGTCTGCAATATTCATAAAAGGACATGGTGGGAATCTTTAAAATGTTCCACCTGCCGGTACCGCTGTCGGCAGATCCTTTTTCCAGAATGGGGCTCGCAGAGCCTGTCGCCATCAGTCGAATATCCTTCCGGCTGTCATATATGACTTTCATCCAGAGTTCCCAGTCATCGGTATATTGCACTTCGTCAAAGAAAACATACCTGATGTCTTCAAGGGGATACAGGGATTCGTAAATGGATAAAACATTCTCCACATTGACGAGCTTGAGAATGGGATTATCAAAAGTGACATAAAGAATATTTTTAGGATTGATCCCCTCGCGGATCAGTTCGTCGATGATCTGGTAAAGGATCGTTGTTTTTCCCACACGCCTTACGCCGGAAAGAACCACAAAGCGGCGGATGGTCGTATGCATGAGCATCTGTAATGCCTCATAATAAGCCAGTCTTTTGTGTGGCTTTGATTCCTCTTTAATGGAAGAGGGGATTCGCCACCAGGGATTATACTGCCATAATACTTTCATAACCTGCTCATCACTTACGATTGCCATATCCTGCCTCCTTTATCATAATAGTATTCATGTAAAAGCTGTCTCTTATACACATCTGACGCTGCCGACGAAGCTAGAAGTGT
>CAMQTN010000053.1 GCA_947037115.1 uncultured Lachnospiraceae bacterium | reverse complement strand
ACACTTCTAGCTTCGTCGGCAGCGTCAGATGTGTATAAGAGACAGGTTGATAACCTTTCATTTATTCTCAGGTTATCCAAAGTTTTCACCATCCCAGACATTTTATTTTTCCCTGAAAAATATTATAATAGATCAGGTTATTCACATATCAACACCTATTATTATGATTACTATGAAATACTTATTAATTATTTAACCTATTGCAGGATTTCAAATCACCAACAATCAGGAAAGGAAGTTATACACAGATGAAAATTGTATGTTCAAAATCCAGTCTCTTAACCGGCGTCCAGACAGTTTCAAAAGCTGTTCCGAGTAAAACCACCATGTCTATTTTAGAATGTATTCTGGTAGATACCACAAGTGGGATGATCAAACTCACTGCCAATGATATGGAGCTTGGTATTGAAACTGTTATTAACGGAAAAATCCTGGAAAAGGGAATGATCGCTCTCGATGCAAAGATTTTTCTGGAAATTGTCAGAAAGCTGCCTGACAATGATATAACGATTGAAACAGATCCTTCCTTCAAAACTACTATTACCTGTGAAAAAGCAAAGTTTAATATCATAGGTAAATCAGGAGAAGATTTCTCCTATCTTCCTGAGATTGAAAAAAATGATTCTGTTGTGATTTCTCAGTTTACTTTAAAGGAAGTAGTAAGGCAGACGATCTTTTCCATTGCTGACAATGAAAATAACAAATTGATGACAGGAGAACTGTTTGAGATAGAAAATGATACATTGAAGGTAGTTTCCCTGGACGGACACCGTATTTCTATCAGGAAGATTTCTCTTAAAAATTCTTATGCAAAAAAGAAGGTAGTTGTTCCCGGAAAAACTTTGAGTGAAGTAAGTAAAATTGTTTCCGGAGATATGGATAAAGATGTAAGTATTTTCTTTACGGATAAGCATATTTTGTTTGAGTTTAACAATACGGTTGTTGTCTCCAGATTGATCGAAGGGGAATATTTTAAGATTGATCAGATGCTTTCCAGTGATTATGAGACAAAGATTAAAATGAATAAAAGAGAACTTCTTGACTGTATAGACAGAGCTACCCTTCTTGTGAAAGAGGGAGATAAAAAACCCGTTATTATTGATGTTAAGGATGGATCCATGCAGCTTAAGATGAATTCTACTGTGGGCAGCATGGACGAGGAAATTGATATTGAAAAAGAAGGAAAAGATTTAAAGATCGGATTTAATCCCAAATTTCTGATTGACGCTCTGCGTGTGATAGAGGATGAAGAAATTTTAATTTATATGGTAAATCCAAAAGCGCCCTGCTTCATAAAGGACGAAGAGGAAAGCTATATTTATATGATACTTCCGGTTAATTTTATAAACGTCGAATAAACCGTGGAAAAAGCAGCGTTCTCTGTGTGTATAGGAAGAGAGAGTTATGGAAATAATTACAATCAGGGATGATTATATTAAACTGGGCCAGGCTTTGAAACTGGCCGGACTTGTGGAGTCCGGTGTGGATGCAAAGGTTGAGATTCAGGAAGGTTTTGTCAAAGTAAACGGTGAAGTAGAAGTACGGCGCGGTAAAAAAATACATCCCGGAGATATCATTGAGTTTGACGGACAACAGGTTAAGGTGGAAATGAGAAATAATTAAAATTTTGAGCCACTAAATCTGTGACTGCGTGTTGCCTCCCGAAAACTCGGCAGATGAGGAAAAAATGATAATTAAGTCTTTAGAGTTGGCAGATTTCAGAAATTACGATTCTCTACATATTGATTTTAGTAAGGGAACAAACATATTATATGGAGACAACGCCCAGGGAAAGACAAATATTTTGGAGGCCATTTTTATTTCGGCCACCACAAAGTCCCATAAAGGCAGTAAAGATAAAGATATCATAAATTTTAACAAAGAGGAAGCCCATATAAGGACTTACCTTGAAAAAGAAGAGGATGAGATCCGGGTGGATATGCATCTTCGTAAAAGTAAAACGAAGGGAATTGCCATCGACGGGCAGAAGATTAAAAAGGCTTCTGAACTTCTTGGATTATTAAATGTCGTATTTTTTTCTCCTGAAGATCTTTCCATTATCAAGAATGGGCCTGCTGAGAGAAGAAGATTCGTAGATATGGAGCTTTGTCAGCTTGACTCGTTTTATATTTATAATTTGAATCATTATAACAAAATAGTAAATCAAAGAAATAAGCTCTTAAAGGATATGTACTTTAATCCTTCTTTGAGGGAAACCTTAAATATATGGGATTCCCAGCTTGTCTCCTTCGGAAGTAAGATTATAGAGAGAAGAAAACTTTTTGTGGAACAGTTAAACGAAATTATTTATGGCATTCACAAAAAATTGTCAGGGGACAGGGAAGAGCTTGTTATAAAATATGAACCTGACGTACTGATTGAAGATTATGAAAAGCAGCTTTCTTCCTGTCAGGAGAGGGATGTCAAGTTAAAACAGACGACTGTCGGTCCTCACAGGGATGATTTTTCCTTTATGGTGGGTGATATTGATATCAGGAGGTTTGGTTCTCAGGGACAACAGAGAACTGCGGCTTTATCTTTAAAATTATCGGAGATAGAACTTGTTAAAAAACTGACAAAAGACAATCCGGTTTTACTTCTTGACGATGTTTTGTCTGAGCTTGACAGTAACCGGCAAAACTACCTGTTGAGTACAATCGGAGATATACAGACGATTATTACCTGTACAGGATTGGATGAATTTGTAAATAACAGATTTGAAATAGATAAAGTTTTTAAGATAGTAAATGGGAGTATTGCAGAATAATTTTGAAATGCAGGGGTTTTCGATTTCAAAATGGAGGAAAAGATGGCAGAAATTTTTGAAGAAGTAAATGACAATGAGTATGGCGCAGATCAGATACAGATATTGGAAGGTCTTGAAGCAGTAAGAAAAAGACCCGGTATGTATATCGGCAGCACCTCCCTGAGAGGTCTTCATCATCTTGTTTATGAGATTGTTGATAACTCCGTGGATGAAGCTCTTGCTGGATTTTGTAAGGAAATTCATGTGACAGTAAATCAGGATAATTCTGTCACAGTGGTGGATGACGGCCGTGGTATTCCGGTGGGGATTAACCATAAAGCCGGTATTCCTGCCGTTGAAGTAGTGTTTACGGTTTTGCATGCGGGCGGTAAATTCGGCGGCGGCGGATATAAGGTATCCGGCGGACTGCACGGTGTCGGCGCGTCAGTGGTAAATGCGCTTTCGGACTGGCTTGAGGTGGATATTTACCACGAGGGTAAAGTGTATCATCAGAGATACGAAAAGGGTCAGGTATGTAATAAGTTAAAGGTGATCGGGGACTGTGATCCGGAAAAAACAGGTACCAGAATCCAGTTTAAACCTGACGGTACTATTTTCGAGGATACGGTTTTTGAGTATGACACGTTAAAGACAAGACTCCGGGAGACGGCTTTTCTGACAAAAGGGTTAAAGATTGTTTTAAGCGACGACAGAAGGGGACAGGAGCAGGAAAAGAAGTTTCATTATGAGGGCGGTATCAAGGAATTTGTTACATACCTCAACAGAAGCAAAGAGTTTTTGTATGAGCAGATTATGTATTTCGAGGGTACAAAAAACGGCGTTTACGTGGAAGTAGCCCTGCAGCATAATGATTCTTATAATGAGAGTGTTTATACTTTTGTAAATAATATTAACACGCCGGAGGGTGGTACGCATCTTGTCGGTTTCAGAAATGCCCTGACAAAAACTTTTAATGATTATGCAAGAAGTAATAAACTTTTAAAGGACAGTGAGCCGAACCTTTCCGGTGAGGATATCAGGGAAGGATTGACTGCTATAGTCAGTGTTAAAATTGAAGATCCCCAGTTTGAGGGACAGACAAAACAAAAACTTGGAAATTCCGAAGCCAGAGGCGCGGTAGACAGTGTGGTAAGTGAACAGCTTACTTACTTTTTGGAACAGAATCCTGCCGTAGCCAAAATCATTTGCGAAAAATCGATTCTGGCACAGCGGGCAAGAGAAGCAGCCAGAAAAGCGAGAGACCTGACCCGCCGTAAGACGGCTTTGGAGGGGACTTCCCTTCCGGGAAAACTGGCGGACTGTTCCGACAAAGATCCGAAAAACTGTGAAATTTATATCGTAGAGGGAGATTCTGCAGGCGGTTCCGCAAAAACGGCGAGAAGCCGCGCAACGCAGGCAATTCTTCCTCTCAGGGGTAAAATTTTAAATGTGGAGAAAGCGCGTCTTGATAAGATCTATGCAAATGCGGAAATCAAGGCGATGATAACGGCTTTTGGTACAGGCATTCATGAAGATTTTGATATCAGCAAACTGCGGTATGATAAAATTATTATTATGACGGACGCCGATGTGGATGGCGCCCATATCGCGACTTTGATGCTTACTTTCATCTATCGTTTTATGCCGGAGCTTATTAAACAGGGACATGTTTATCTGGCAAAACCTCCTCTTTATAAGCTGGAGAAAAACAAAAAAATATGGTATGCCTACAGCGATGATGAGCTTGATTCGATTTTGGCGGAAGTAGGCCGTGACCAGAGCAATAAAATTCAGCGTTACAAAGGGCTTGGAGAGATGGATGCGGATCAGCTTTGGGACACGACCATGGATCCTGAAAAAAGAATCCTTCTTCGTGTGAATATAAATGAGGAGGAAGAGTCTGAAGTTGATCTTACTTTTAATACGTTGATGGGAGACAAGGTAGAACCCCGGAGAATCTTCATAGAGGAAAACGCGAAGTTCGTGAAGAATTTAGATATATAGCGCGGATTTGCGTGTCTAAAGGAGACTAAATGATGGATGATAAGATATTTGACAAAATAGAAGACGTCGACCTGAAAAAGAAGATGGAAGATTCTTACATCGATTACGCCATGAGCGTTATTGCTGCCCGTGCTCTTCCCGATGTGAGAGATGGTCTGAAACCTGTACAGCGCCGTGTCCTTTATTCCATGATTGAATTGAATAACGGACCGGACAAACCTCACAGAAAAAGTGCCCGTATTGTCGGTGATACCATGGGTAAATATCATCCTCATGGCGACAGTTCCATTTATGGAGCGTTGGTAAATATGGCGCAGGAGTGGTCTACCAGATATCCTCTGGTGGATGGCCACGGAAATTTTGGTTCTGTAGACGGTGACGGCGCAGCGGCAATGCGTTATACAGAAGCCCGTTTAAGTAAAATTTCCATGGAGCTTCTGGCGGATATCAATAAAAATACCGTAGATTTTGTGCCGAACTTTGATGATACGGAAAAAGAGCCCGTTGTACTTCCAAGCCGTTATCCGAATCTTCTGGTAAACGGCACTTCCGGCATCGCTGTGGGCATGGCTACCAATATTCCTCCCCATAATCTGCGGGAGGTGACAAACGCTGTTGTAAAAATTATAGATAATCAGGTTGAGGAAGACAGAGAGACGGATATGGAGGAGCTGATAAAGATTGTAAGAGCTCCCGATTTTCCGACCGGTGGAATCATTCTTGGAACGAAAGGTGCGGAGGAGGCTTACCGCACGGGACGCGGAAAAGTGAGAGTCCGCGCTGTGACAGATATTGAGACGATGGATAACGGAAAGACCCGTATTGTTGTGACGGAGCTTCCCTACATGGTCAATAAAGCGAATCTGATTCTTAAAATTGCCGATCTTGTAAAACTGAAAAAGGTTGACGGTATCACGGATCTTCGGGATGAGACGAACCGTGAGGGTATGAGAATAGTCATAGAGCTGAGAAAAGACGCCAATGCCAATGTTATTCTGAATCAGCTTTACAAGCATACGCAGCTTCAGGATTCTTTCGGTGTTATTATGCTGGCTCTGGTTAATAATCAGCCGAAGGTAATGAATCTTCTGGATATGCTCACCTATTATCTGGATCATCAGAAGGATGTGGTAACCAGAAGGACGAAATATGATCTGGATAAAGCGGAGGAGAGAGATCACATTTTACAGGGTCTGCTTATCGCTTTAGATCATATTGACGAAGTCATTCAGATTATGAGAAGCAGCCAGACTACTGCGATCGCCAAAGAAAGATTGATGGAGAGATTCGGTCTTACCGATCCGCAGGCACAGGCGATTGCAGATATGCGTCTTCGCGCGTTGACGGGTCTGGAGAGAGAAAAGCTTGAAAATGAGCACAGGGAACTTCTTATAAAAATTGCGGAGCTGAAAGAAATTCTTGCAGATGAAAAGAGACTTCTCGGTGTCATAAAGGATGAAATGCTCTTCACGTCCGAAAAATACGGGGACGACCGCAGAAGTAAGATTGGATATGACGTCTATGATATTGATATGGAAGATCTGATTCCCAGAGATAACACGGTCATTGCCATGACCAGTCTCGGCTATATCAAGCGTATGACGGTGGATAATTTCAAATCGCAGAACCGTGGCGGCAAGGGAATTAAGGGGATGCAGACCATTGAAGAAGATTATATTGAAGATCTTCTCATGACGACAACCCATCATTACCTCATGTTTTTTACAAACTACGGGAGGGTGTATCGTCTGAAGGCTTATGAGATACCTGAGGCGAGCCGTACGGCAAGAGGTATTGCGATTGTCAATATTTTACAGTTGAATCCGGGTGAAAAGATTTCCGCCATGATACCGATTAAGGATTATGAAGAAGATAAAAATCTTTTCATGGTTACAAAAAAAGGTATTGTGAAAAAAACTTCCATCATGGAGTTCAGCAATGTAAGAAAAAATGGTCTGGCAGCTATCAATCTGCGGGATGACGATGAACTGATCGAAGTAAAAGCAACATCAAAAGATACGGAGATTTTCCTTGTCACAAAACATGGTATGTGTATCCGCTTTAAAGAGACAGATGTGCGTCCTACGGGCAGGTCTTCCATGGGTGTAATTGGTATGAATCTGTCGGATGGCGATGAAATTGTAGGTATGCAGTTAGATCATCAGGGCGATTCTCTTCTGATCGTGTCAGAAAACGGCATGGGTAAACGTACTTATCTGGAAGAATTTACCACACAGAAACGTGGCGGTAAGGGATTAAAGTGCTATAAGATCATGGAAAAAACAGGTTATGTGGTGGGTGTTAAGGCTGTCAATGACGATCATGAAATTATGATGATCACAGACGGCGGTATTATCATTCAACTTCGCATGGATGAGATTTCCACACTGAAAAGAATTACCTCCGGTGTGAAAATGATTAATCTGGATGATGGAATGAAGGTAGCTAAGATTGCCAAAGTCCGCGAAAAAATCAGCAACGGTGAGGAAGAGTTTGAGAATATTGATGATGCCATGGAGGAGATACCTGAAGAGGAAAAATATAACGTTCCTGAGGGTTATGATGACGGCAAAGAAGTGAATCTTCCGAAGGAAGATGAGGAAGAATAGTTGTGAAAGATTATAAAATAGCTGTAATTGGTGATGTCCACAGCAATTATGCTGGTTTGGAAAAATGCATGGAACATGCACTTTCACAGAAGCCGGATGAGTTTTTATTCCTTGGCGATTATATCAGCGACTGTCCTTATCCTCAAAAGACCATGAATATCATCTATGAAATGGATAAAAATTACAAGTGTAATTTTATTCGGGGCAACAGAGAGGAATATATGCTGAACCACAGAAAAAATGCGGATGAGCGATGGACATATTCTTCCGCAAGCGGCAGTCTTCTCTATACTTATGAGAATTTGACACAGAAGGACTTTTCCTTTTTTGAGAGCCTAAATATTCAGGGATATTATAATAAAGAGGGTTATCAGCCTTTTCGGTACTGTCACGGTTCTCTCACCCGTTCTAATGAAATTTTGGAACCGGAAGGGGAAAATACCAAGATCTTTATGGGAAGTCTTGATGTAGATTTATTGGTATCAGGACACATGCATTTTCAGGAAGATAAGTTTTACGGGAAAAAAAGACTGTTACATCCCGGCGCAGTGGGTGTTTCCTGGTATTTTGACGGAAAAACACAGTATATGATCCTTCATGGAAGTAAGAGCGGATGGGAAGCAGAATTTTTTCAACTGGATTATGATGTAGAAAAAATAATAAGAGATTTTGAAACGTCCGGATTACATCAGAAAGCGCCGTCCTGGTCTGAAATTACGATGTATACCCTCCGCACAGGGATTGATCATAATTTTGACTGCCTGAACCGCGCAAAGGAGCTGTGCAGGCAGGCGGAGGGAAGCGTAACATGGCCGGATATTCCGGAAGAATACTGGAAGCAGGCATTAAAGGAGTTTGGAATTTCACAATAGAAAAAATGAAGCACCGTCATAGACTACTTGTCTGCGACGGTGTTTTTTGTAAGCAAACTATTCTTCTTCGTTATTTCGATTGATAATAATAGATGCGATACCGCAGGCAATGCCAAAAACAGGATAGACAACCCAGGCAATCTTCCATAAATTCCATATAAAGCCGCAGGCCAGAAATATCATAGTCGCTGTCATCATGATACAGCCACAGATCAGACCGATTTTTTTATCATTTTTATAGGTCTGAGAATTATGGTCATGCATCAGATTGTAATGGTTAATATTATATTTGCTTTCCTGTGTACCCGCATAGGCGAAGAGAACGACAGCTATGGTTACGAGCATCATAAACAGGGAACCTGTCAGTGAATCCATATCAGTCATAGTGCGTATAGTATGATCCTGGGGTATGACAGCATTACAGCCGGTTACCAAAATAATGCCAAAAATGATGAGGACGACTCCGGATGTAACAAAAACAATCAATTTTTTATGGAATGCTTCTTTTTCATCTTCCGTATAGAAATCTTCTATGTAAGGGTGCTTTTTTCCAAAATGTTCCATTTGCAGACCTGCTACAATGAAGAGAGCTACAGCCACTATAACAAAAAGGAAAAATACAATGGTGCTGAGTTCTTCCATGTCAAATCCGTAAATCCGGGGAACTAAGGCGTTCAAAAACATCATAAGGGTTAAACCGCATAAAATCAATCCAATGCCCAGTGTAATCCTTTTGCTGAACTGGTTCATAAACTGGTCATAATGATTCTTATCTTCCACATATTGACTGCTTATGTCCTTCTGTACCAGATCATCCAGACTGCAATGAAACAGGTTTGAAAGATGGATCAGTTTATCCATTTCCGGGTAAGTTGTGTCCGACTCCCATTTTGAGACGGATTGTCTGGAAACCTCCAAAGTTTCCGCCAACTGTTCCTGTGTAATACCGTCCCGTTTTCTTAAAAATTGTAAATTTTGTCCTAAGCTCATATCTCCTGATCTCCTTTTCGATTTTGTGCCGGCCACATGCTCTATTTTAGATATACAGGGATGTAAAGACAATCAAGTTGATGTTGCTTTTTGGTTTTTACATGTAAAGTTGCGGTTGCGTCCCGTAAAATCAAGGTTTTAGAGCATGATGGCACAAAGAAAGGGATCAGACAATTTTTTCAAAATCTTCGGCTCCGTGTTTGCAGAGAGGGCAGATGAAATCAGCGGGAAGTTCTTCTCCTTCATAAACATAGCCGCAGATTTTACAGCGCCATCCCTTTTTTACAGATGCGTCAGGTTTCGGTTTTACAAATTCATGGTAGTAGGAATAGGTCATTGCTTTTTCATTTGAAAGAATATCACAGTCGTTCACGGTGCAGATAAAAAGCATGTGGCTTCCCAGATCTGTCATATCCTTCACCTTACAGTCAAAAAAGGCGGCAGTGTGTTCCGTGAGGTAAGGCAGTTCCTGTCCAGTCATTTTGAAAGGATAACCTACAAACTTGTCTGCCGTTCGCCCGCTCTGAAAACCAAAGTTCTGAAAAAGAGCAAAAGGCGCCGTTTCTGAGAGAACAGAGAGGGAAAGCATTTTTGATTTCTGTGCAATCTCACATGTCAGGTTGTCTTTATTGATACATACTGCAAGCTGAAGGGGATTGCTTGTCACCTGCATGACAGTATTGACAATACAGCCGTTCATTTTTTTGTCATATTTGGAAGCTGCTACAAACAGGCCATAGGATATTTGATTGAAAGCAATTGTGTTCATAAATAACCTCCCTTATCGATAGATTATAGTAGTAATAGTATGTGAAAATCCTGCTTTATTATCCTATTATAGTGTCTGGAAATAAGTAAATCAATGAAATAATCTGTCATTTGGACTTGTATTTTCCCGTATGTCTTATGATATAATAGCCTCAAAGAAAAAGGAAAGTCGATATGAAATTTGAGAGTGCGGAAGCAAAGAGAAATTATATGTTGGATGAATCGGTGGAAAAGCTGGTCTGCAGATTGGCGGTTCCAACGATTTTAAGTATGTTGGTTACTTCTTTTTATAATATGGCAGATACTTTTTTTGTGGGAAAAATTAACACCCAGTCTACTGCCGCTGTGGGCGTGGTGTTTTCTCTCATGTCCATTATTCAGGCGGTAGGTTTTTTATTCGGACACGGATCAGGAAATTATATTTCCAGAAAACTGGGCGCGGGCGAGATTGAAGAGGCGGAAAAAATGTCCGCCGTGGGATTTTTTACATCTTTTCTTGCAGGTGTTCTGATTATGGCGGGCTGTATGTTATTTATAGAACCCCTCTCCTATTTTCTTGGTTCTACAGAGACAATTCAGCCTTATACAGTCGCCTATCTGAGAATCATTCTGATTGGCGCGCCCGCTATGACGGCTTCCCTGGTAGTAAATAATCAGATGCGGTTTCAGGGGAGTGCATTCTATGCGATGATCGGAATTGTGTCGGGCGCAGTGATCAATATTGTATTAGACCCGATATTCATTTTTAAATGCAGCATGGGCATTGCAGGTGCGGCACTTGCCACAACAGTAAGCCAGTATTTGAGTTTCCTTTTTCTTCTTATCATGATCAGAAGGGGAGGAAATATTCAAATACGTTTTCAGAATTTTAAACCCAGCTTCCATTTTTATAAAGAGGTTATCCGGGGCGGGATTCCATCCCTGTTCCGACAGGGTCTTGCCAGTTTGGCGACAATCTGTCTCAATCATGCGGCGGGTGTATATGGCGACGCGGCGATTGCCGGCATGTCCATTGTGTCCCGTATCATGATGTTTGTAAATTCTGCACTGATCGGGTTTGGACAGGGATTTCAACCGGTTTGTGGATTTAATTATGGAGCAAAGAAGTATAAACGGGTCATTGCCGGATTTTCATTTTGTGTAAAGGTTGCGTTTTTCTGCCTTGTAGGGGTTGCGGTTCTGGTATTTATTTTTGCGCCGGCGCTGGTGACGGTTTTCAGAAAAGGAGATCCGGATGTAATCGAAGTGGGGACTGCTGCACTGCGCTATTCGGTAGCGGCTCTGCCTTTAAGCGCCTGGATTGTCATGTGTAATATGATGCTGCAGTCCATTGGGAAAGGTCTAAAGGCTTCTATCGTGGCTTCCGCGAGACAGGGGATTTTTTTCCTGCCGCTTATCGCGATTCTTCCTTATTTTTTTGGATTGACAGGAGTAGAAGCCTGCCAGGCGGTATCGGACGTCTTTGCGTTGACGGTTTCGATACCGCTTGGAGTGAGTGTGATCCGGGAAATGCAGCGGGAGGAAAAAAACGGCTGAGTTCGTTTTTCTTAAATGCAGCAGGAATTTTAAGATCCTGTTATTTCTATCAGTCTATTAAATATTTATGTGCGCGGTACAGGGAAAAATTAAAGTTTCTGATTCCCAAAGATTTTGTTCGGTACTCTATTTTACAGTAATAGCTTTTTATCCAGTATAGCTCATAATAGTATTCTGTATCATAGTTTCCGTACTCGTCTAAAGACGTTTTCTCCAGCATATCTTCCACACCTTCTATATCCGCATGGAAATAGGGATTGACGGTAGGATTTAAGATAGCGGGCGCCGCGTCGGCAGATAATGAACTCAGATAATTTTCGTCACATAACCCTGTCGCATAGCTGACAGTAATATCATTTCTGTCGGATGATTCCTTCATCAGATTATATTTTGCAACCAGATAATCCGGATGGGAAAAAGACAGGACTGTATAACAGATAGTCAAAACAGCCAATCCGTAGAAAAACAGAGGAAACTGCCTATAGAAAATATAAGCGGTGACGCCTGCCATCAGGAGAAAGATAACTGCCAGAGCCCACAACACAAACAACCGCAGGAAAGTAAGGGAATAGCTTTCAATGTAAAGTATCATGCGCAGGGCGCTGGAAAGTATCATGATAAAGGTGCAGCCGCAGATCATCATCAGAATTGCCCGAAGAATCCTGCTCTCCTGAAACAGGTGGAGACAGATCAGGACGATCAGGAAATTGATCATACTGACAGCCAGGAGCTGGAAAAATCCTTCTCTGGCGTAACCTGCATAGGTATAATTTTCCGGAAGTTTTGTATTGCCGATAAAGAGATACAGAATCTGTACCATACTGAATATCATGTAAATAAGACAGAGCAGGGAGGTAATGACAATGGCAATTACAGGATCAAAACATGGTTTTTCCGCTGCCTGACCTTCTACTTCTTTTTTACAAAGGGCAGACAAAATAGCGTAGGATGAGAAAAAAACCACTGTCATAAGAAAGAAAATTTTCATTGACGTCCATATATTCAAAGTCTCCATGAGACGGGCGAGCATATTCGCGAATACGGCGTCTGCGCTGGCAAGCAGCAATGTTATGCAAAAAAGCAGCGGGACAGCAATGGCCAGACCGATTAGGATGGGAAGAAAATAATTTCTTTCCTCACTTTTTTCCTGTTTTTTTGCATCAAAATAAGACACCATGTCCGAAAAGGGACTGGCAAGGCAGCAGAAAAACGAGCCTGTCGTGCGAATAAGAGAAGCAAAATAGATGGAAAAATTCCATGTCCTGTCATCGTAGATTGTGTGAAGCATCAGGATAAAAAAGAGTAGAAAAATACCGCATTTATTCATTATAAGAATTTGAGTGGAATTTGTCATGCAGTTGGAAATACCCAGAAGAGTGATTCCCACAATATAAAATACGCTGTCTTTTTTGAAGGGAACCCCTAACTTTTTCATAAAGAAGAAGAAACAGCAAAGGGTTCCTGCTACGAAAAAAGGGTAGGTAATCCCCGAAGTATTTTTGTACAGACAGAAGGCGTAAAATGCTGAGTAGAGAAGACATCCCATGCCAAAGAGCGGAAATTGCCGTCTCATACTTTTCGTGTACTCGGTATCCGGTTTTTCTTCGGTTCTTTCTGCGGGCTGTAAGTAAGCTGTAGATTCCATAATAACTCCTTTCCTGCGCTGCTGCGCGGCATTCATGTTTCCTTTTCCTCTGCGGGAGAATCTTCATCCTCCACATATTGCAGAAGATCGCCTGGTTGACAGTTTAATGCTTTACATATCTCGTTAAGTGTGGAAAGGCGGATTGCTTTCGCCTTATTATTTTTTAAGATGGACAGATTCGCGAGGGTAATGTCAATTTCGCCGGCCAGCTCGGTCAGTCCCTTCTTGCGCATCGCCATCATAACATCCAGATTGATAATGATTGCCATGTTAATCTCACTTTCTTTTAGTTAATCATATTCGAAATCCTGTGCGCCCTAAATGGTCAGGTCATTTTCCAGTTTGTAGGCGACGGCTTTGTCAAAAACGCCTGCCAATACCTTGCTGAATAACCCCGCTATCACAAAAACCAGAATGACAATCAGGACTGCCGGAGTCAGATAAAGGAAAAGACGGCAGGCCGTAATCACTGCGATAAAAAAACTGTAGATGCTCATTTTGTTAAGACTTTCCACATTTTCTCTGATAAAGCAGTCGTCATTCAGCACAGAGCGGAACATTTTCCGAAGCTGCTGTAAGATTAACACTGCAAAAATACCTGAGAGAAACAGGATCAGACAGAGGGAATAATAATTTTCCGCAAAATAACTGTTAAACCGGCCATATATTTTAATACTTATGGGAAGAGTTGCGATGACAACAATTCCTGCATAAAACATAAGGTCGAGTAGATATTTTGTGAACACGGTAAGTTTGTCTTTCATGATAGCACATCCTTTCCTGTTTTTACCTTCCGTTAAACCACTGTATTTCCCTGTGATTCTAAAATAGCATGTAAAAAAACGAAAGTCAACAAAAATTTATCGTAAATCGATAAAATATTATTTTGAGTCAATAAGGACATATATGACCATAGGCGTAAGGTATGGGATGATATACAATATAGGAACTTGATCTTTTTGCGTGAGGAAATTAAAATATAGGATAGTAAATGACGGTCAAGTTTCGGAAAGGAGAATAATATGGTTTATCGAGATTTTCAGGGACTGAAATTATCTGCGCTCGGAATGGGTGCGATGCGGCTGCCGGTGGTAAATGGAAATGATGCGGATATTGACAGCGCAGCAGTGGAGGAAATGGTTGCTTATGCGATGGAGCATGGCATCAATTATTATGATACGGCCTGGGGTTATCACAATGGAAATTCGGAGACTGTCATGGGTAACGTGCTTAAAAAGTATGCCCGCGACAGCTTTTATCTTGCTACAAAATTCCCGGGTTATGATCTTTCCAATATGCCGAAAGTAGAGGAGATTTTTGAGAAGCAGCTTGAAAAATGCGGTGTGGAATATTTTGATTTCTATCTTTTCCACAATGTATGCGAGATGAATATTGACGCCTATCTGGATGAGAAATTTGGGATTTATGAATATCTGACAGAGCAGAAGAAAAACGGGCGGATCAAACATCTTGGTTTTTCTGCACATGGAAGTTATGAGATCATGAAACGTTTTCTGGAAGCCTACGGCAAGGATATGGAGTTTTGTCAGATCCAGTTGAACTATCTCGACTGGTCGTTCCAGGATGCAAAAAGTAAAGTGGAATTGTTAAATTCCTATCATATACCTGTCTGGGTTATGGAACCGCTCAGAGGCGGACGTCTGGCGAAACTGCCCGAGAAGGATGTGGAGGCTTTAAAGAATCTGCGTCCTGATGAGGGAATTGTGGCATGGGCATTCCGTTTCCTGCAGTCGATTCCGGAGGTAAAAGTGGTTCTCTCCGGTATGTCCGATCTGGAACAGTTAAAGGAGAATATCAGGACATTTGAGACGGATCAACCGCTTTCTAAAGAAGAAATGGAAACACTTCTCTCGGTTGCAGACGGTATGTTAAACGGAACGCTGCCCTGTACGGCCTGTCGTTACTGCACCAGCCACTGTCCGAAGGAATTGGATATTCCCATGCTTTTGAATCTTTACAATGAGCATAGTTTTACAGGAGGCGGATTCCTTGCACCAATGGCTCTCTCAGCGATACCGCAGGAAAAACATCCTTCTGCATGTGTCGGATGCCGCAGCTGCGAAAAAGTCTGCCCCCAGCAGATTAAAATATCAGAAGCGATGGCGGATTTTGGTGTAAAACTGCGGGGATAAGAAGAGAATAGAATAACAAAATGGAGGGAATAGATGAGAGCTTTATTTATAGGCGGTACCGGAACGATCAGTACGGCGATTGTAAAACAGTTGGCGGGTATGTCCTCTTACGAGGTTTGGCTTTTAAATCGTGGTAACAGGGCGGACTCCATACCGGGAAATGTTCATCAGATTATTGCGGATATCAACGATGAGGCGTCGGTTGCAGAAAAGATAAAGGATCTTACCTTTGATGTGGTCTGTGAGTTCATCGGTTTTCATGTGGAGGATGTAGAGAGAGATTACCGTCTGTTTAAGGATAAAACAAAACAGTATATCTATATCAGTTCCGCATCAGCCTATCATAAACCGGCAGCAGGCTACGTGATCAGCGAAGGTACGACGCTTGCAAATCCATACTGGCAGTATTCCAGAGATAAGATTGCCAGTGAGGAGTTCCTTATGAAAAAATACCGTGAGGAGGGATTCCCTGTCACGATCGTCCGTCCCAGCCATACTTATGACGAACGGCATATTCCTCTCGGCGTTCACGGGAAAAACGGTTTTTGGCAGGTAATTAAACGAATGATGGATGGGAAGCCGGTTATCATTCAGGGAGACGGGACGTCGCTTTGGACGCTTACTTTTAACACAGATTTTGCGGTTGGTTATATCAGTCTGATGGGAAACCGACATGCCATCGGGGAAGCTTTTCAGATTACGGGAGATGAAACTCTTACATGGAATCAGATTTATGAGACAATTGCAGATGCGCTTGATGTGGAATTGAAGGCATACCATGTGGCTTCCGAATATCTGGCTGCTGTGGGAGATAAGTACGGATATGATTTCGAGGGAAGTCTGATCGGAGATAAATCCGTTTCGGTGGTTTTTGACAACTGTAAGCTCAAAAGACTGTCGCCGGATATGCGGACACAGGTCCGGTTTGATCAGGGAGTAAGGATTGCTCTTGATTATGTGTTGTCTCACCCGGAGGAATGTCAGAAAGAAGATCCTGAATTTGACGCCTGGTGTGATCGGGTGATTGCGGCGATAGAAGCCTCCAAGGCACAGATATAACTGGTGAAAAAACTGGAATAAGGTATGAAAAAAGGGTATCGCTTCATTGATGTATTTTTATGAAGCGATACCCTTTCCTGATTTTACAACCTTACATCCACAGGATGATAAGCATAGCCGGCTCCCTCCAGAGCCTCCTCCGGAGCGTTGGAAGTTCCCTCTTCCTTTTCTTCTTCCATGCCGGGCGCTTTCTTTTCGTCCTCTTTTTTCTGTCCGTCTACTCTGTCGTCCTTTGCTGCATTCTGTAAAGTTTCGCTTGCCTGAGCAAGGGAATCCATCTGGGAAGCTGTAGCATTTTGGGCGGCTTCTTTCGCTTTGGCAAGTTCCGCTTCCTTAAGCTCTACATTACTGCTGCCGCCACGGCCGCCGTCAAGCTTGATTTCCATTTCCAGTACGTTTGCCCTGCCATCCATTTTCTTAGCCGTACTGCCGTTTACGTTTGCCTGTTTTACAGAGACATCTGCGGAAATCATGGCCTCCATACTGCCTGCCGACATGCCTGCATTCTGAGTGCCGTCCTGTTTTTTCTGAGGCTTTGTGCCCATCAGATCATCAAAGGAGGATTCGTCCTTTTTCTTCTGCCGCTCCTCTTTCTTTACTTCCATCTGGTGCTGACGGAGCTGTATTTGCAGCTCGCTGATCTGTTTCTGGATTTCCTGCCTCTTTTTCATCTTAATCTCTGTCGGCATATCCTAATTGGCAGAAATTTCCTTTAAATCCTGCTGCAGCTTTTCTATCTGATTCTGCAAATCTTTGCTTACAGAATCCGTTTGTCCGCCTGAACCCGCCCCCATTCCTGTAGTGTTTGGCTGCATAGCCGTACTGTTTACTCCGTTTACATTCATAAATATGTTTCCTCCTTTTCAAGCATTTTTATAAGGACAGAATTTCCTTTTGCATTTTTTACTTCTGTTAATTTTTTCGGCTGTTTTTATGTGTCTGTGAAGTCAAATGTTGTGGGAGGCCGTTTATCGGTTGTAAGCAAAATTATGTCTCTGGAATCTGCAGCATTACCCGCAGTACGCACTGCTCTTCTCCTTCAAAGATTTCCTTTCTGATTTCAATATCGCCCAGATATTTGCGGGCCACATGGCGGATACCGGCAAGTCCGAAACCGTGTCCTTCTTCTGACTTGGTAGTGGGGGGCAGGCCGCTTGCGGGATCTGTCTTTAGAGTTTTGCTGAAAGTGTTGGCTATCACAATAATATACATATTTTTCCTGCGGCTGGAAGAAAGGGAGACGTATGTTTTTTTATGGGAATCGGTTTTTTCCCGTTCTACCGCTTCAATTGCATTGGAGAGAGCATTATTCAGGATAATACTTATGTCAAAGGAATTGACTGCGTCGGTAACAGGATAATGGAAATCACAGGAAAACTGGATATCCTTTTCCTCCATTTCCTTTTTTCTGCCGGAGAGGATTACGTCTGTCACAGGATTGCCGCTGGAAATATCTCCGGAGATATCCTGTATTTTTGTTCTGAGCGTCCCGGCATACTGCTCTGCTGTTTCGTACTCACCTTTACTGTATAGCTGTTCCAGAGTCATAAGATGGTTCCCCATATCGTGGCGCAGGCTGCGCAGATCCCGGTAGAGCCGCTCTGTCTCGCTGATATGGTTTTGCAGATCAACCATCTGCGTATAAAATATTTCCCGCTGTCTGTCCTCTTCCTGTTTCGTTTTCCACAGGCGGAACACGTACGTTGTCACCAGAATCACAGCAAAGGAAAGCAGCGTAAACAGTAACATGATGAGATCATGACTGCCATAGAGAGTATAGATACTTTTGCCTGTGTCCCGCTCGTAAATGTAATCGTAATAACGGATTACGCCATAGGAAACCACTCCCGAAAGAGGAGGCATGATAAGCAGCAGAAATTCCCTGCCATCCATATGTTCACGTCCTCGCCCGTAGGACCATAAAATGCTTTTGACGGCGCCATACAGAAGCAGAAACATAAAAATATCATAGCCGATAAATGTCACAAAGACGTACCAGAAAAACCAGAATATATCATTTTCCGGTGAAAAGAAACGGTAAATTGCGCCGTCAATTTCATTATTGATATAGACGACGATGCGGGGCGCCTGCCACCGCAGACAGAAAAACGTAATGGCAATAAAAAATTTTTGCGTAAAATATGTCCTGTCAGTCAGACACATGACAAAGAATACAGCCAGTGTACCTGTCATATAAGCCAGCATAGGGTTGATGTACCAGGGCATAAAATCAAGCGCAAGCATGGTTGCCGCGTAAGCCCCGCCTGTGATCCATGCCTTCCTTTTGTGATCCAGGAAAGGTCTTGTCCATACCATACAGAAATAGGAATATATCAGAATGTTGAAGACATTGTCAAACACAGAGAATATACTGTAGCACAACTCTATTCTGTTCATTACTGCCTCCTCTGTTGGCTGATATACTGCATATACTGTCTCACAAATCCTGAAAACTGCTTTTTCGACAAAAGAGCCGTGCCCTGCTCCAGCCAGATTGTGGTTGCGTTGTATTTTTCCACGTATTTCAGATTTACGAGATAGGCACGGTGGGTACGGTAAAAGTCGGCCCCGGCCTGCTGGGAGAGGTCCGTCAGCTTTCCGTAATATTCAATATCGCCGTTTAGGGTGTGAAGCATGACCTTACGGTTGAAAACCTCCGCATAGATGATATCCGAGAGAAAAACTTTTGTGGAAAGTCCGCCCCGTTTTACGAGGATTGCCGGCGATGTTTCCGACTGACGCTCTTCCTTTATTTCCTGTAGATTTTGCAGTTGCTGCAAAGCCTTGCCTAAAACTTCCCGCAATTTTTTCTCCGGGAAAGGTTTTACCAGATAATGGAAAGCATCCACGTCGAAGGCGTCGTAAACATACTCTGATAATGCCGTTACGAAAATCATAATAATATTTTTATGCTGCCTTCGTAACTCTCTGGCGATCTCCATTCCGTTTCTTCCGGACATTTGAATATCGAGAAAGAGGATATCCGGCATCTTTGCTGCATCTGATTCAAGTATTTCCTCTCCTGAATCGTAACAGGTGATCTGACATGTCATGCCATAATCCGCACATATTTTCCCAACATCATATTTTAAACTCTGTTGAATTGTTTTTTCATCATCACATATGGAAATGGTTATTGTATTCACGTCTATAACTCCTGTTTTAAGGACAACAATTCTACTGGCTCCCGGCGCAGGTTTCTTTCCATTTTAATCAGGGCGATTCCTGTACCGGCTAAAATAACCGAGAGAGTACAGGAGAAGGACCACAATCCTGTCTGCATGGATTCTTCCACTTCTATCTGCATCCCTTCATAAACTGTTTTTGCTGTATATGTTTCATCATAAGAGCTGTCCACAGTGTTTACTGTCGAAAATCTGTCGGAAATTCTGGTTCCCGATGCTGCGCCGATGGAGCAGCCAAGTATAAGCAACAGGATAAAACCGGACAGGACCGACCATCCGCACTGCGCTTTTCCCATACCGAGAGAGCGTTCAATCGCCGTCCGCTCCGCCTGCTTTGTGATAAACATGTGGCTGAAAAAGAATAACAGGAGACCTGTCAGAATCATTCCTGCCGCAAACAGGAAAAGAGACAGGTTTCTCATATGATCCATTCCCGCTTTAAGCTGGGAATATCCTCCATCGTAAAAGGTAAATTCCAGATTTTCCATTCCATACGCAGCCCTGCTTTTCAAAAATTCGTTGACGCTCCCGTTGGGTATGCGAAAGGAGGAGGTGGCATCTGTCATGGGTCCGCAATTCACCAGATTTTTCCCATCACGCGCCTTGATGGATTTCATAGGTACGATCAATTCATCCGCTCCCGGGTCAAAAATACTCTCCGTGCCGCTGACTGTTACGTCGTAGATTCCCACTACCGTATACGTGGAAGTTTCAAATACTTCAAGGGGTTCGCCGTCGGTATCTATCAACCCGACATAAAAGGAAACACTGCCATCCAGCCAGAATTTCCTTCCCGCATTTACTTTTCTGTCCGTATATCGAAACTGTACTTTCACCTGATCACCCAAAGAAAGGCCGTTATTTTCCATAAATGTCTTGGGCGCCAGACATACCTTGCTGCCAGAAAGATACTCCTCTTCGCTGATATCACGTCCCTCGCAGATATATGACTGGCCACTGTAAAAGGGCATTAAAAGACAGGTCTGGTTTGTACCTGTGACAGGCTGACAGTCTTTCCAGATTAATTCCAGATGGGCCAGATTCAAAAGTCTGCGTCCGGCGTCTGTCTCGTAAAAACCGTCTGTGACTTCAAAGATCTGTTTTCCCCCACGGAATGTATCTTCCGGCGTACTTCCGTCCGGCAGAAGAAGATCGGATTCCAGAGAGAATGGAATTAATTCAAGACCGATCATCACCTCGTTTTTTGACTTCATCTTTTCCTCATAAGCCTTGCCGTGTATATAGAAGGATTGGTGCCCCAGTATTGCAACATAGGTTTTATCCTTATAAAGTTTCTCAGGAGTTGGATTTCTGTGATCGCAAAAATAATCAACTACCCCTTCCAGACGGGGGTCTCCGCCAATTACTTTTGTAATCTTAATCTGCACCGACTCGTCAGGAACACAGTCTTCCATTGGAGAAAATTCTGCAATCAGGGATCCTCTTGAAATCATATCAGGATTCTGACTTTCATACTGCATCAGATAATCCGGCTGGTATGAGATATAAAAGGCTCTCTGCTCCGGACCTGCCATATATTCCACTCCCGGAAAAAGCAAATCTTCCGGTGTATAATAGGATTGGTACTGTGGGTTTTTTATGACGTCGTAATCTTTTGTTTCCGCGTTCCATAACAGCGTCTGTTCAAAAGAATCCGGGTTCTGGCGTACCGTTGCGATGGTCGTAAAGCGGTCTTCATATTGTTCCATGGTTTGTTTCCCCTTTGACCAGACAGAAACGCCAAGTGTCATGAGAAGCGTTGCGAAAATCATCAAAATAAGAAAAAGAATTGTCCGCACAGGTGTGCGCATCATCTGTTTTAAACTGTTTTTCATTCGTGTACCACCTCCCCGTATAAGAATTTTTATTGTTGTGCAGACAAAAGATATAATACGCTTCCCCTGCTCATCTGTCCGTAAGCCGCCGCAGCTCCGATCAGATATGCCGCAAGAATCACACTGTTCACAAGGAGCATAACAGTAAATGCCGGCGCTGTCAGAGTCATGACTGCATCTCCCAGAAAGTTTCCTGTAAGAACCAGTATCATTTGTTCCACCAAAAAGATCAGGGAAGCCTTTGTCTTTTTTACTCCCTGCAATCGCAGCAGGGAAAATTCATCCCTTCTGTTGTTGCCAGAAAGATAACTTACCACATAACCGATCATCAGGACGAGAATGCATACCACTGGGAAAAAAGATTGGAGCAGTGCGATGGAGCGCTGTAAATCTGTGGCGCTTGCGATAAATTCAGCATCTCTGGTTATCAATGCGCATCCCGTATAGGAATCTCCTGCCTCCGCAGATGTTTCCATCAGGCCGATATTACGCATCTCTTCCTTGAATGCATTCAACTGTAAGGGATTTGCTATATGAAAGGTAACTGTATCTGCAAAAAATTTAAGGTCGAACTTACTGAAAAGGTTCCACGCCGCTTTAGCAGGCATGACAATATCTGTACGGATCGCATTGGTTTTACCCGCAATTTCATCCATAGTTCCTGTGATGGTAACTTCCACTGCCTCTCCCATGGGATGAATCTCTATTTTGTGCAGTTCACTGGCAGGATCGTAGTAATAGTATTTCAAAGTAATCTGGTCGCCAATCTTCCAACCGCGCTTTTTAAGCACGTTTTCATTGACAATGCATTCCATATTATCAGAGGAAAAAAAAGAGTCTATGTCTTTTGAATCCATGTGAATCATATCATTGGTCAAATCCCCCACAGCTTCCGCTCTGTTTGCGCCAACCACATGAAGATTCAAATGTTTGGAGTATTCGGCGTCTGTAAAATCTCCCTCACCTGCCATCAAAACTGTCATGTAGGACAGATCCTTTATCTGGTCGGACTGTTCCAAAGCCTTTACTGTATTCTCTGAGATAAACAGACCATTCACCAGAGTGCCGTTTAAATTGGTAATCTGGCAAAATATTGGTACATTCCCGGCCAGATCAGATAACTGTGTCTGATAACTGCGGATATTTCCGAAGTAAAGATTCAAAAGAAGCACGAGCATAACGCTGATCCCCACCGTGATCAGGTTAGCGGCTTTTCTTCTTTTCATGCTGCATGACAGATAACCGAACATTCTATTTTTCCTCTCTTTGGGCAGTGTTTACTATGTTAAATTTAGCATACAGGCTGGGGTTTCGCAACGGCAGCCAGGCGCTGAACATGGAGAACGTTGTAAAAGACCCTTTTTTTGTTGTAGAAGAAAAGAATTCAGATTCGGTTCAAAGTTTATTTAATGTGCGAGACCATAAATAATAATAGGTAAAACTACAGAAGTAAGCGTATCATAGAATCCGTGCGCAACGATAAGGGGAATCAGGGTCTTATCTTTGGATTTGAAAAAAAATATGCCCAGAAACAGAACATTGACAGCAATATTATAAAACTCGCCGAAGGAAAACCGCATGGCGGGAAAGAAATGGACAGCATAAAAAAGCAGGATATTGACCAGTATGGAGACTGTCTTTGAATGACATATGACAAGTGTTTTTTGCAGGATAAAACCGCGGAAAATAAGTTCCTCCACGAATCCTACACAAAGAAAGCAGTATAATGACATAATTATAATATAAACCGGATCAGGAGCCATGGCGTAGGCGGAATAATCCATCTTGAGGATCAACAGCGGTATTTGCTGTGCAATAAACATGCAGATTCCCAAAACCAACCCTTTAGCGATATCAGAAAGATGGATTTTTTTCAGACCAAGCGATGAGAGGGGGACTTTTTCAATTTTTCTTACATAGAAAATGAGAACCCCACCGAAGATAAAATACATCAAAACACCAGTCAAGAGATTAATTATAAATGTTTGCATTTCGATTTCCTCCCTAATTCATAAAAGTATCTTTTCTGTTTCCGCACGCTAATACTATAAGAGTATACAATATCTGTCTCTTATACACATCTGACGCTGCCGACGAAGC
>CAMQTN010000052.1 GCA_947037115.1 uncultured Lachnospiraceae bacterium | reverse complement strand
ATGAGCGCTAGTCTCGTGGGCTCGGAGATGTGTATAAGAGACAGTTATTATACTACTAAAGAAACTATTTGTAAATTGGCACGTCGTAATTTGTGAAAACACTTGTTCGATTACACAATATCTGGTATACTGTTTGCTATGGACAAAGAAGCGTTTGAGAATGCAAAATTGAAAGTGCTGTTAAAACAGAACGATCCTCACGGCTTCGGGACACTACAGGAAAAGACGGTTCACGCAGTGATGAAGCTCGCCTACGAACCCAATGAGGATTGCCATGAAGTGCCTGTGGAGGGGTACATTGCAGATATTTATAAAGAAGGGCGCATCATAGAGATCCAGAACGGTAATTTTGGGAAGCTGCGGCCAAAGCTGTCAGCTTTTCTGCCGCTGTATCCGGTCACGGTGGTACTGCCGATCCCACATTTTAAGTGGCTGATCTGGATGGACGAGGAGAGTGGAGAGCTCTCCGAAAAACACAAGTCTCCGGTGACGGGAAATGCTTACCACGCCTTTTCGGAACTGTATAAGATCAAGGCTTTTTTGAAAGATCCGAATCTCTCCTTTGCCTTTCCTCTCATTGACATGGATGAATACCGGCTGTTAAACGGCTGGAGCCGCAACAAAAAGCGTGGCTCCTCGCGCTATGACCGGATGCCCCTTTCCCTTTTCGACGAGATCAGGGTGGAACGGACAGAAGATTTTATGCAGTTTGTTCCTATTGATGTGTCGGAGCCTTTCACGATCACGGATTTCGCGAAAGCGGCGAAAATCCGGCGAAAGCTGGCTGCGGAGGCCGTACCGATCCTCCTGTATCTGGGAATCCTTACGCGGGTCGGAAAGAGAGGACGGGAATATCTGTACTGTGTGGAGGAGTAAGGACGGGCGGTCCGTACCGGCGGGGCGCCGGACAGACGGCACATGATCTTGTATTTAATCTTTGCAAAATCACCAGATATATGGTAAACTTGACGCGAAGTGCAGTCGAAATGCACGGTTTAACGGAATAAATGAGGTTTAGTTGAAATGGCAAAAACAGATTCAAACACATATGACGCCTCCAGCATTACAGTTCTGGAGGGGCTGGAAGCAGTCCGGGTCCGCCCCGGTATGTACATTGGCAGTGTCTCCACCAAGGGACTGAACCACCTGATCTACGAGATCATGGACAATGCGGTGGACGAGCATCTGGCGGGATACTGTACCACCATCCGGGTGACTTTGGAGGCGGACGGTTCCGCCACTGTGTCGGACAATGGGCGTGGCATTCCCGTAGGGATGCACGAGAAGGGAATCAGCGCGGAGAGGCTTGTATTCACCACCCTCCACGCGGGCGGTAAATTTGATAACGATGCCTATAAGACCAGCGGCGGACTCCACGGTGTGGGTTCCTCGGTGGTCAATGCACTGTCTGCTTATCTCCATGTGACCGTGAAGACCGGCGGCCAGATTTACGAGGACCACTACGAGCGGGGCATTCCGACTCTGGAGCTGAAAGACGGCCTGCTTCCCTCGGTGGGAAAAACCAGGGAGTCCGGCACCACCATCAATTTCCTGCCGGATGATACCATCTTTGACAAAACGCGGTTTAAGGAGGATGAAGTCAAAAGCCGTCTTCATGAGACTGCCTACCTGAACCCGGAGCTCACTATCATATATGAGGATAAAAGGGGCGCAGAAACAGAACAGATCGAGTATCATGAGCCGGAGGGGATCGTGGGCTTTATCAAGGATATGAATAAGAGCCGTGAAGCGATTCATGACGTCATCTACTTTAAAGGCGAAGCGGAGGGGATCACTGTTGAGTGCGCATTACAGTATGTGAATGAATTTCACGAGAATGTACTGGGCTTTTGTAACAATATTTATAATGCCGAGGGCGGCACCCATCTGACCGGTTTTAAAACCATATTTACCAATGTAATCAATACCTACGCAAGAGGGTTAAACATTCTCAGGGAAAAGGATGTGAATTTCACCGGCGCGGACGTGCGAAACGGCATGACAGCGGTCATTTCCATCAAACATCCTGATCCCCGATTTGAAGGACAGACCAAAACCAAACTTGACAATCAGGATGCGGCGAAGGTGGTAAGCAAGGTGACCGGCGACGAGATCGTCCGCTTTTTTGACCGTAATCTGGATACGTTAAAGAGCATTATCGGCTGTGCGGAGAAAGCCGCAAAGATTCGCAAGTCTGAGGAGAAGGCAAAAACCAATCTTCTGACCAAACAGAAGTTTTCTTTTGATTCCAACGGAAAGCTGGCAAACTGCGAATCAAGGGACGCCTCCAAATGTGAAATTTTCATTGTCGAGGGCGACTCCGCGGGCGGCAGTGCAAAAACTGCCAGAAACCGCATGTATCAGGCGATTCTGCCAATCCGTGGCAAAATCCTTAACGTGGAGAAGGCCAGCATCGACAAGGTACTGGCAAACGCGGAGATCAAGACCATGATCAACGCTTTCGGCTGTGGTTTTTCGGAAGGCTACGGCAATGATTTCGATATCACAAAGCTGCGCTATGACAAGATTATCATCATGGCCGATGCGGATGTGGACGGAGAGCATATCTCAACGCTGCTGCTCACCCTGTTTTACCGTTTTATGCCGGAACTGATTTATGAGGGCCATGTCTACATCGCCATGCCGCCTCTCTATAAAGCCATGCCGTCCAAAGGAGAAGAGGAATATCTCTACGACGACAAGGCATTGGAAAAATACCGCAAGAAACACAAAGGGCCCTTCACGCTGCAACGGTACAAGGGACTCGGTGAGATGGACGCCGAACAGCTCTGGGAGACCACCCTTGACCCGGAAACCAGATATTTAAAGCAGGTGGAGATCGAGGACGCCCGCATGGCCAGTGAGGTGACGGAGATGCTGATGGGTACGGAAGTGTCTCCAAGAAAGGCATTTATCTATAAAAACGCGCAGGACGCGCAGCTTGATATTTAAATAGAGCGCGCGGCAGTGCGGGTTTGCGGGTGACATAAGGAAAGAGGAATCATTTATTATGAACGACAGGATCATTAAAACGGAATATTCCGAAGTTATGCAAAAATCCTTTATCGACTATGCCATGAGCGTTATCATCGCGAGGGCGCTGCCGGATGCGAGGGACGGCCTGAAACCGGTGCAGAGACGGACTCTCTACGATATGTATGAGCTGGGAATCCGCTATGACAGGCCCTACCGGAAATCGGCCCGTATTGTCGGTGATACCATGGGTAAATACCATCCCCACGGCGACAGCTCCATCTATGAAGCGCTGGTAGTCATGTCTCAGGATTTTAAGAAGGGACTGCCCCTTGTTGACGGCCACGGTAACTTTGGCAATATCGAGGGAGACGGCGCTGCGGCCATGCGTTATACGGAGGCCCGTCTGGAACAGATTACGCAGGAGGCTTTCCTCGCAGATCTCGACAAGGACGTGGTGGATTTCATCCCCAATTTTGACGAGACGGAGCGGGAGCCGGCCGTTTTACCTGTAAAAATCCCCAATCTTCTGGTCAATGGTTCCGAGGGGATCGCCGTCGGCATGGCCACCAACATCCCGCCCCACAATCTGGCGGAAGTGATTGACGCCACGAAGGCTTACATGCTGGATGAAAATATAACGACAAGAGAGCTGATGCGTTACGTCAAGGGACCCGATTTCCCCACAGGCGGCATCGTGATCAATCAGGATGAGCTTCCTGAAATTTACGAGACCGGCACGGGCAAGATCAAGCTGCGGGGCAGGGTGGAGGTGGAGAAGGCCAAAGGAGGCCGTACCAATCTGGTGATCACAGAGATTCCCTATACCATGATCGGTGCAAACATCGGTAAATTCCTGATGGATGTTGCGGCTCTTGCAGAGACGAAAAAGACGCAGGATATCGTGGATATTACGAACCAGTCCTCCAAGGAGGGCATCCGCATTGTTATAGAACTCAGAAAGGACGCGGATGTAGAGAATTTTAAAAACCTGCTCTACAAAAAGACCCGTCTTGAGGATACTTTTGGCGTCAATATGCTTGCAATCAGCGACGGCCGCCCGGAAACCATGGGGCTGAAGGAGATCATTCGGGAGAGCGTCAGCTTCCAGTTTGAGGTTGCCTCCAGAAAATACAGAAACCTTCTTGCAAAAGAGCTGGACCGCAAGGAAATTCAGGAGGGTCTGATCAAGGCCTGCAATGTGATTGACCTGATTATCGAAATCCTGCGGGGTTCCAGGGACCGCGCCATGGCAAAAACCTGTCTGGTGGAGGGTAAGACCGACGGGATCAAATTCAAATCCAGAGAATCCAAGGTGATGGCGGCACAGCTTCAGTTTTCCGAAAAACAGGCGAACGCTATTTTGGAGATGCGCCTGTACAAGTTGATCGGTCTGGAGATCGAGGCCCTGATCAGCGAGCATGAGGACACCATGGCAAATATCTACCGCTACGAAGATATTCTGGCGCGCAAAGATTCCATGGCTCAGGTTATCATCAACGAGCTTGATGAGATCAAAGAAAAGTATAAAAGGAAGAGAAGAACGCAGATTACCAACGCAGAGGAAGCGGTGTATGTGGAAAAAAAGGTGGAGGAGACGGATATTGTCTTCCTGATGGACCGCTTCGGCTATGCAAAAACCATCGACATGGCTGCCTACGAGCGCAACAGGGAGGCCGCCGACGCGGAGAACCGCTTCGCTTTTGTCTGCAAAAACACAGGGAAAATATGTCTCTTTACGAATACGGGACAGCTTCACACGGTGAAGGCCATGGATTTACCCTTCGGGAAATTCCGTGACAAAGGTGTGCCCATTGACAATGTGAGCAACTATGATTCCTCGAAGGAAACCATTGTCTATGCGGCCAGCCAGAGTGACCTGAATCTCTACCGCGTCATCTTTGCCACCAGGCAGGCCATGTTAAAGGTGGTGGACGGCGGCGAATTTGATGTGGCCAAACGTACTGTGGCCGCCACCAAACTTGCGGATGGCGACGAGGTGGTGAGCGTGGTTGCATACAGGGAACAAAAAAACATCATTTTACAGTCGAAGGCCGGATATTTTCTGCGTTTTGCGGTGGAAGAGATCCCCGAGAAAAAGAAGGGCGCCATCGGCGTGCGGGGAATGAAGCTTTCCGCCTCCGACGAGGTCGAGGCTGTCTACTATTCCCAAAATGCGGTGGAACAGACCATCGAGTATGGCGACAAGGAGCTTTCGTTAAATAAGATCAAACTTGGGCATCGTGACAGCAAGGGTGTGAAAGTGCGGCTTTGATAAGGAGATCAGTATGAGAGTGATTGCGGGAACGGCAAGAAGCCTTCGTTTAAAAACCCCGGAGGGAATGGATACCAGGCCTACCACAGACCGGATCAAGGAGACGTTGTTTAACATGCTGCAGCCCCATCTTAGCGGGGCCCTGTTTGTGGATCTTTTCAGCGGGAGCGGCGGAATCGGTATTGAAGCGTTAAGCAGGGGTGCAAGACACGCCTATTTTGTGGAAAATGACAAAAAAGCCTTAGCCTGTATTCTGGAAAATCTCCAGTTTACCCGTCTTTCCGATCAGGCCACAGTGTTAAAAACCGATGTGCTTTCCGCCCTTTACGGGATTCATGAGAAGGAGGCGGACATGATCTTTATGGACCCGCCATACGGCTGCGGACATGAAAGACGGGCGCTTACGGTGTTGAGGGAGCTTTCCTGGGTGACGCAAAATTCCCTGATTGTGATTGAGACGTCCCTGCAGTCAGATCTCTCCTGGCTGGAGGAACTTGGATTTTCGCTGGAAAAAGAGAAACGTTATAAGACGAACTGCCACCTTTTTTGCCGAAAGAATTAATATCCTGCGTATTTTTTCAAAAATTTTAAAAATAAGTAAAGACATTTCGACAAAAGTGTTTTAATATGGTATCATGAGTTTTGTGACAGAATCAGTATTTTAGTGTCGGCTGACAGTGTGAGGGGCTTTCTATGAAGGCAGCAATTTACCCGGGAAGTTTCGACCCGGTGACCTACGGACATTTGGATATTATCAGACGTGCCTCTGCAATTTTTGACGAATTGACGGTAAGCGTCTTGAACAATAAAACAAAGACTCCATTGTTTTCTGTGGAAGAACGTGTTAAAATATTAGAAAAAGCGACCGCGGATCTACCGAATGTGACGATAGATTCTTTTAGCGGTCTGCTTGTCGATTATGCCGCAAGGAAGGATATCCATGTGGCTGTCAGGGGGTTGCGTGCGATTACAGATTTTGAATATGAGCTGCAGATCGCTCAGACCAACCGTAAATTTTCTAATGGAAATTTGGACACGGTATTTTTGACAACCAGTCTTGAATACGCATACTTAAGTTCTTCTACCGTTAAGGAAATAGCCAGTTTTAACGGCGATATCTCAGAGTGTGTGCCTGACTTTGTGGGGCGGATGATCTATGAAAAATATGGATATAAGAGATAGGAGCAAGCATGAGCAGTAGAATAGAACAACTTATCGATGAGATTGAAGATTATATTGACGGCTGCAAATTCCAACCGCTGTCTAAGACCAATATTATCGTAAATAAAGAGGAAATTGACGAGCTTTTGCGTGAGCTTCGCATGAAAACGCCGGACGAAATCAAGCGCTATCAGAAAATTATCTCCAACAAGGAGGCCATCTTAAACGATGCCAGAACCAAGGCGGAGGCTTTGATTAAGGATGCCACGGTACAGACCACGGAGCTGATCAACGAGCATGAGATCATGCAGCAGGCGTATGCGCAGGCGAATGAAGTGGTACGCATGGCTACCAAACAGGCGCAGGATATTCTGAACAATGCGACTATGGAGGCCAACGGTGTCCGGACGTCCGCCATGCAGTATCTCGATGAGATGCTTTCCAATCTGGAGAACGCGATGACTGCCACGCTTACGGCAACCACGGAACACTATGAGAGCTTCTACAACACGATAAACGGCTACAATGAAATTGTGAGGGCAAACCGTGCGGAGCTGCGTCCCGTAGAGGTGGAGAAAATGCTCAAGGAGGCCGAGGGGGAAACTGAACCCGGACAAGGTCCTGAGTTAAATCTGATGTAGCTACATAAACCGCAGTAAACAGCGGATTGAAAAAGGATAAGTGAGCCGGTTTCCAGGGAAGCCGGCTTGTTCTTTTCTCATTTTATCATTTTATCATAAAGAAATAAGGAGCATATGAAAATCATACCCGGACATCAAACATACAGAAAAATAAGGATTGCGGTCACCGGTTTTATTCTGGTATCACTTCTGTGCCTTCTGCCGGCAAAGCATTTGTCAGCACAGGAGGAGCCTGTGCCTGCGCCGGAGGGGACGCCTGTATCCGGAGAGGAGCCGCCTGGCACACAGGAAACGGTCGAAGAACCGCCAAAGGATAAGCTGGTGATCGTGCTCGATCCCGGACACGGCGGTATGGCGGACGACGGCAGACCGGAGGGCGGCGTGTACGACGGCTTTGTGGAAAAAGAGCTGAACCTGATTGTGGCCGAAGCCATGAAGGAAGAGCTGGAAAAATACCAGGACGTGACAGTCTATCTGACAAGAACAGGCGACCAGAAACTGTCTCTGGAAGAGCGGGTAAACTATGCGAAGAGTGTGGACGCGGATTTTCTCTTCTGTCTCCATTTCAATCTCTCCAAGGATCACAACACGCTTTTCGGCGCGGAGTGCTGGGTATCCGCCTTCGGCAGATATTACAGCGAGGGATATGCGTTCGCAGCTATCGAGATGGAAGCGCTCGAAAAACTCGGCCTCTATTCCCGTGGAATCAAGACAAGGCTCAACGACAGGGGAACGGATTACTACGGCATCATACGGCTCTCCGTGGAGCAGGATCTTCCCTGCGTGCTGATCGAACACTGCCATATGGATCATGAGAATGACCGCCCCTTTTGCGAAGGAAGAGAACAGTGGGAGGCGTTCGGCCGTCTGGACGCCACATCCGTGGCCAAGTATTTTCATCTGAAGTCCGATCTGCTCGGTGTGGATTACAGCGATTACCAGACGCTGGATGTGCCAATTCCCGAAGGCGTTATGCGGCCTGATACGACAGAGCCCGACGTCTGTATGATAGAGATCGCGGATCAGGAGATGGAGACCGGAAAGATCACGGTAGAACTTTCGGCCACCGATTATGACAGCGGTATGCTGTACTATGATTACAGCTATGACGGTGGAGAAACGTTCTCCCCCAGACTTGCCTGGGGAGATAAGACGCAGGATACCATCACCTTCACCATGCAGGTGCCGCCCCATATCATTCCGCAGATTATCGTGCGGGGCTACAACGGGTACGATCTCTTTACGGAGAGCAATCTGATTTCCCTTCCTTCCATGGATTACAAAACGGAGGAAGAGATCGCCGCAGAGCGCGCCGAACAGGAGCGCGCAGCCGCCGCCGCGAAAGCCGTGGAGGAAGCGGAAGCGGCGGAGGCGGAAAGAAAACGGGAAGCGGCCAGGAAAAGTACCGTGGAAGTGCGCAGGATTCCGGAACCCGAGGAAGAAAAAGAGCCTTCGGTCAGCTATTTCCTGACCGTGTGCCTTGTCTGCACCTTGTCCGTAATCAGTATGGCGCTGGCCATGGCTGTGATCCTGAAAAGAAAGAGGCGCAAACGAAGACGCGGCCGGAGGAAACGGTAATCAAAACGGCCGCAAAAGCAGATAACAGAGGGCGGTAAGCCCAGTCTGTATCACTTTGTGAAACAGATAAGGGCGTATGGACAGATCCGTGCCACGGATCATGCTGTAGGTCTGGGCGATACAGGAAAACCCGCCGAAAGGAAGCATAATCAGCACCAGATAAGGGTGTGCACTGCCGCATCCGGCGATACCGCTTGTGATTTCCAGGATACACTGATAAAAATGCAGTAAAAAAGGCGGCAGATGGATAAAGGGCACAAAGAGAATATTCAGAAGGTTAAAAAAAACCATGTAACCGCCGAGCCTGCCGATGCCTGCCAGGCCGGAGAGAATAGAAGAATCGATGGCACTGAGAAGCCCTTCCGGCGCATTGGGGATGTTTGATTCCTCTATTTCCTGTGATAAGGAATGACGGTAGAATGCATTACTAAGACTGACTTGGTCAGTCGAAAAGCGGGCGGGAATGACCCGCATGATTACGATACCGTAACAAAGAGGGACGCCGTACATAACAAGAAAGGGGAGAATCGGCCTGTCCAGAGAGAGGGTTGACACGACGAAACTCAAAAAATAGACAGGGCCGATATTATTGCTAAAGACAAGCAGGTTTTCGGCTTCTTTTCGGGAAAGACGGCCTTTGCGCCTGAGCTCACCGGCGATCCGCGCACCCATGGGAAAACCGCAGAGAAACCCCATGAGCAGTGTGTATGAGCCGTTCGGGGTAGTGCCGTACAAAAAATGTAAGACGGGATGCAGCAGCCGGACAAACCGGTCCGTCAGATTCATGGAGATCAATACACCGGAAAGGATCATAAAGGGCAGGAGCGTCGGTATCATTTTCTGAAACCAGAGCGTAAGCCCTGTGGAGGCATACTGCAGGGACAGATCCGGATAACGTAAGAGCAGAAAAATCAGATAGAGGCCGAGGGCCATATAGAGGAGCGGAAGGATTCTTTGCTGGAAAAGCGGCTTTACTTTTCGGACAGGTATCATAAGGGTGGTCTCCCGGTTTGATAAAATTTGCTTTGTACATGTATATACAGGAGGATAAGATAAATGACAGAAGCGGTTATTTTTGATTTGGACGGTTCCATGGTGGATTCCATGTGGATCTGGAAAGACATCGATATCGAATATCTGGGAAAATTCGGAATCTCTCTGCCGGAGAATCTGCAATCCTGCATTGAGGGAATGAGTTTTGGAGAAACGGCGGCTTATTTTAAGGAGCGCTTTGCGCTGCCCGACACCATTGACGAAATCAAGGCTGACTGGAACCGTATGGCAAAAGATAAATATGCTTTTGAAGTCCCTGTGAAGAAAGGGGTTACGGAACTTCTGGACTACTGTAAGTTTCATGGGATCAAAGCGGGAATCGCCACCAGCAATTCCAGAGAGCTTGTGGAAACCCTTGTAAACGCCCATCAATTTGAATCCTATTTTGACTGTATTATGACAGCCTGCGACGTGTCCAGGGGCAAGCCTGCGCCGGACATTTATCTTGCCGTAGCGAGGGCGCTTGCAGTATCTCCCGAAAACTGCCTTGTTTTTGAGGATATCATACCGGGCATTCAGGCGGGGCTCTCGGCAGGCATGAAAGTCTGTGCCGTCTACGACAAGTATTCGGAACATCAGGATGAGGAGAAACACAGGATGGCGGACTATTATACTTATCATTTTACGGACCTTCTGGAAGAGGGAATTATCGTCGGGCCAAAGGATCCTGAAGCGCAGGTTCCCGCTGAATGCTGAGTTGGAATTGGAGAGAAAAAATGGGGTTTATGCCGATATCAAAACAGGAGATGGAAGAGCAGGGAATCAAACAGCCTGATTTTGTCTATGTTACAGGGGACGCTTATGTGGACCACCCTTCCTTTGGACACGCGATCATCAGCCGGGTCCTACAGGCTCATGGGTACAGCGTGTGCATCCTTTCCCAGCCGGACTGGAAGGACGAGAACAGCATTGCGGTTTTTGGCCGTCCCAGACTGGCCTTCCTCGTTTCCGGCGGCAATATGGATTCCATGGTGAATCATTACTTTGTGTCGGGGAAACGGCGGCCAACGGACGCCTACACCCCCGGCGGTGAGGCCGGAAGACGGCCGGACCGCGCCACAACGGTGTACGGGAACCTGATCCGCAGACGTTATAAGGATGTGCCGGTGATCATCGGCGGCATTGAGGCGAGCCTGCGGCGGATGGCGCACTACGATTACTGGTCGGACAGCTTTAAACGTTCCATTCTTCTGGACAGTCAGGCGGACCTTCTCTCCTATGGCATGGGCGAGAAGTCCATAGTGGAGATCGCGGAGGCTTTAGATAACGGAATCGCGGTCCGGGATATCACATTTATACCGGGAACGGTTTATCGGACGAAGGACATAAGCGGCGTTTATGACGGTATTATCCTGTCTTCCTATGACGACATGAAGGCCGTACCGAAAAAGTATGCGGAAAGTTTTTGGACACAATACTGCAACACAGACCCCTTCAACGGAAAAACGCTGATTGAGCCTTATCCGAACGGCGTCTATGTGGTGCAGAATCCTCCCCAGCCGCCCCTCTCCACACAGGAGATGGACGATATCTATGACCTGCCCTATATGCGGACTTACCATCCCTCCTACGAGAAAGCAGGCGGCGTTCCTGCCATCTCTGAGATCAAATTTTCTCTTGTCAGCAACAGAGGGTGTTTTGGCGGATGTAATTTCTGTGCCCTCACCTTTCATCAGGGACGGATCGTACAGACCAGAAGCCACGAATCCCTGATCAGGGAGGCTGTGGGAATGATACAGGAGAAAGATTTCAAGGGCTACATTCACGATGTGGGCGGTCCTACGGCCAATTTCAGGCATCCGTCCTGCCAGAAACAGCTTACGCAGGGCGTCTGCAAGAACAGACAGTGCCTCTTTCCTGAACCCTGTCCCAACCTGAAAGCAGATCACGCCGACTATCTTTCGCTTCTTAAGAAGCTGCGGGCGCTTCCCGGCGTCAGGAAGGTTTTTATCCGCTCGGGCATCCGCTTTGATTATCTGCTGGCCGATCCCGACGATACTTTTTTCAGGGAACTGGTGGAACACCATGTCAGCGGCCAGCTCAAAGTAGCGCCCGAGCATATTTCCCCTGCGGTGCTGGAAAAGCTGGGGAAACCGAAAAAGGAAGTCTACGGGCGCTTTGTGCAAAAGTATTACAAAATCAACGAGCAGTTGGGGAAAAAGCAGTTCCTTGTGCCGTATCTGATGTCCTCCCATCCGGGCTCCACCCTGAAGGAGGCGATCGAACTTGCAGAGTATCTGCGGGATCTGGGTTATATGCCGGAACAGGTGCAGGATTTCTACCCGACGCCCTCCACCATATCTACCGTTATGTACTATACGGGGGTTGATCCGAGAAACAAAAAACCGGTATACGTCTGCCGCAATCCCCATGAAAAAGCCATGCAGAGGGCGCTGATCCAGTACCGGAACCCAAACAATTACGAACTGGTTAAGGAGGCCCTCATAAAGGGCGGGAGGGAAGACCTGATCGGTTTTGACAAAAAGTGCCTGATCAGGCCGCGCCGGACAGCACAGACTTTTGAAAGCCCGAAGAATAACGCGAAGAAAAATCCGGGGAAGGGAACAAAAAAAACGGAGAAACCTAAGAAAAAAACCATACGGAACGTGCATAAAAAGAAAAAATAACGAGAAAGGAAAGCCTCATGAATATTGCCATTATCACAGGCGCCTCTTCCGGTATGGGGAGAGAGTTTGCCGTCCAGCTGGACAAATGTCTCGGCAAGACTGACGAGATCTGGCTTCTCGCCCGCAGGAAAGAGCCCCTTGAAAAGCTCGCATCCTCCCTGCAGACGAAGGCGCGCGCCATAGCGGTTGACCTGACAGAAGAAACGTCCCTGAAGCAGTTTGAGGAAGTGCTGGCGATTCAGAATCCGAAGATCACGGTCTTGGTAAACTGCGCCGGAATCGGCAGCCACAAGCCTTTTGCGCGGCAAAGCCGCGAGGAGATCGAGTCCATGGTGCAGCTCAATATTGTTGCGCTGACCCGCATGACGATGATCTGCCTTCCTTATATGAGAAAGGGCAGCAAACTTTTACAGTTCTCCTCCGGGGCTGCCTTTGTTCCCCAGCAGGCTTTCGCGGTTTACGCAGCTTCCAAAGCCTATGTGTACTCCTTAAGCCGGGCGCTGGAGCAGGAACTTAAGGGAAGGGGAATCACCGTGACAGCCGTCTGTCCCGGCCCGGTAAACACGCCTTTCCTCACCCATGCCTACGAGAATCCCTCAGGATTTGGCCTGTTAAAAAAACTTACCATGGCAGAAACTTCCTGCGTGGTGCAAAAGGCCATCTCCGACTGCACAGACAAAAGAAGCGTCTCTCTGTGCGGTCTGCCCATAAGGCTTCTGTACCTTTCAACGCAGGGGGTGCAAAATGTACTTCTACGGTGTTTCCGGCTTTAAGCCTGTCTTGACGGGAACACCCGCGGCTGATATAATCGTCGCAGGTTACATCAAATACTTTCAAAGAAAAAGAGTGATTGCATGAAAAAATTCCTTGTGCCCAAAGGCACTTACGGCTATCTGAAAAACAGAAGAATCTACACGGCCTGTCGAACCGTGTTTTTCTTTTTGCTGTGTATCGGTCTGTATGTCATGGGGCTTGTGAGTACGGGTTCAAACAGGAACCTTCTCACAATTGTGGCTGTTCTGGGATGCCTTCCTGCCTGCAAGAGCGCAGTCAACTTTATCATCTGCCTTAGAGCGAAAGGATGCAGTGAGGCGCTGTATCAGAAACTTTCACCGTTCGATGAGAAGCTTCTTACCTTTTATGACCTTTATTTTACGTCTTATCAGAAGAATTATGCGATAAGCCACATGGCCTTAAAGGGCGGTATACTCTGCGGGATTACTGAAACCCCTGCCTGTGACTGCAAGGAGGCGGAAAAACATCTGGAACAGATGCTTTCGCAGGAGGGCATCAAAAATGTGGTAGTTCACATTTTTTCTCAGGATGATAAATATATTGACCGACTGGGTCGGTTGGCTGAAATGCAGGAAGATGACCACAAAAACCGGGAAGGTATTGTGAACCTGCTGTATGCGGTGTCCCTTTCCTGAACCGGCTGCGGGATCCGCTTCATATCCCTGGATTTTGCGATCAATGAGGATTTTATGTATCAGACAAGCATCACACCAAAAGAGGCCGGGCAGCGCCTTGACAAATATCTCCACCGCATTCTGCCGGAAGCCGGAAACGGCTTTCTCTATAAAATGCTGCGGAAGAAGAATATCACTTTAAACGGGAAAAAGGCCGACGGCAGTGAGAAAGTTGCCGCCGGGGACAGGGTAAGTATCTATTTTTCGGAGGAAACGCTTGCCAGATTCATGGGACAGAGGCAGCCTTCACAACAGGAGGAATCCGTATACCGCGCGGCTTTTCATAGACTTTCTCCGGTTCCGGTCCTTTATGAGAGCGAACATATTCTGTTGGCGGATAAACCTGCGGGCGTTTTGTCGCAGAAGGCTTCTGTGACCGATTTTTCCCTCAATGAGTGGCTGATTGGCTACCTTCTGGAAAGCGGGTTTATGACAAAAGGAGAGCTTGCTCTCTTCAAACCCTCCGTATGCAACCGTCTCGACCGCAATACAAGCGGCATCGTACTCTGTGCAAAATCCCTTCAGGGAGCACAGATGCTTGGCGCGCTCTTAAAAAACAGAACCCTTCACAAGTATTATCAGCTCTATGTGAAGGGATGCATTGCGGAAGAAAAACTGATAGAGGGGTATCTTTCTAAGGATGAAAAGTATAACAAAGTGTCCATATCTTTTGATATCCCTGCGGGAAATGAAACGGACCGTGCAAAAATCAGGACAAAATACAGACCTTTGAGGCAGGAGCACGATAAGACCCTTTTGGAGGTGGAGCTGATTACCGGTAAATCCCACCAGATCAGGGCGCATCTGTCTGGTATGGGTCATCCCCTTCTGGGGGACTATAAGTACGGCGACAGGGCATGGAATGAGTCATACCGTCAAAAATTCGGAGTGCAGTCACAGTTATTACACGCATATAAAGTCGTGTTTCCCCGTCTGGAGGAGCCCTTTTCGGACATAAGCGGCAGGACATTTCTTGCCGAACCTCCTGCTATCTTTCATCTGGTGTCAGACAGGGAAGCGCAAATCAGAGATTATTAAAAGAAGGAAAGTACCATGGCAACCTGGAACTCCCGCGGGCTCCGCGGCTCCACACTGGAAGATCTGATCAATCGGACAAACGAAAAATATCTGGAAAACGGTCTGGCACTGATCCAGAAAGTACCGACGCCCATTACGCCCATCAATATAGATAAGGAGAGCCGCCATATCACGCTGGCCTATTTCGACCAGAAGAGTACGGTGGATTATATCGGTGCCGTACAGGGCATACCGGTCTGTTTTGACGCGAAAGAGTGTGCGGTTGACACGTTTTCCCTGCAAAACATTCATGAACATCAGGTTACTTTTATGGGACAGTTTGAGAAGCAGAAAGGAATCGCCTTTTTCCTGATCTACTATTCCCATAAGGATATCTTTTATTATCTGCCCTACGAAATGCTCCGATTCTTCTGGGACCGTGCCAGGGCAGGCGGCCGTAAGAGTTTCCGTTACGACGAACTCAACCCGGAGTATGTCCTGCCCAAAAAACATGGGATTCTGGTGCCTTATCTGGATATGATCCAGAAGGATCTGGATGATCGGGTTGAGTAGCCAATTGACAAACAGCAGGAAGAGGAGTATAGTGTAGTGAGTTTAATTTGATAGCAAATTACTACGTTATCGCTTTAATACAATAAAGTATCCTGGGTCGTGAACGGCAGACGCTTTTACCGCAGGTTACATGTAAAAAGAAACAGGGAAAGGCATCGGAATTTATGAGCAAAAAATTAGTACATACGCCGGAGGGTGTGCGTGATATCTATGGAGAGGAAAAGGCGGCGAAGACCATCGTGGAACGTCTGTTACACGAGAAGATAACGGCTTACGGTTATCGGGATATCCAGACGCCGACCTTTGAATTTTTTGATGTATTCTCCAGGGAGGTAGGGACGACGCCCTCCAGGGAACTTTACAAATTCTTCGACAAAGAGGGTAATACACTGGTCTTACGGCCTGATTTTACACCCTCCGTCGCCAGATGTGCGGCGAAGTATTTTATGGACGAGGATGTGCCGATCCGCTTCTGTTATCAGGGAAACACTTTCACCAACACCTCGAATCTGCAGGGGAAGCTGAAGGAAGTGACCCAGATGGGGGCAGAGTTGATCGGGGATGATTCTGTGCAGGCAGACGCGGAGATGATCGCCATGACAATCGAAGCGCTCTATCATGCGGGGCTGTCTGATTTTCAGATCAGTATCGGTAATCTGGAATACTTTAAGGGAATCTGTGCCGAGGCAGGACTTGACGAAGAGACGGAGTTAGAGCTTCGGGAGTGTATTTCCGGAAAGAACTATTTCGGCGCGGAGGAGCTGCTTGAGAGAACCCATGTGGGGAAAAAGGATAAGGAGCTTCTGCTCAAAGTGAGCGACCTGTTTGGGGGCGTCCAGATTTTGGAGGAGGCGAAGAAGGCTGTCTCCAACAAGCGTTCCAGACATGCCATCGAGCGCTTGGAGAAGGTATATCAGGTGCTCTGCGATTACAGGGTGGAAAAATATGTTTCCTTTGACCTTGGTATGCTGAGCAAGTATAATTATTATACGGGCATTATTTTCAAGGGCTACACCTACGGAGTGGGCGACGCCATTGTGAAGGGCGGGCGCTATGATCATCTTCTTACCCGTTTTGGCAAGGATGCGGCTGCGATCGGTTTTGTGATTGTGGTGGACGATCTTCTTGCGGCGATGGGACGGCAGGATGTTATCATTGCAGGCATAGAAGATCCTGTAAGACTGTACTATAAAGAGAGCGACTTTAAGGAGAAGCTGCAGGAGGCAAGGCGGCTGCGGTCGGCGGGAAAGAAGGTGGAGCTGTTACATGAGTGAAGAAAAGTATCTGACATTTGCCCTTGGAAAAGGGCGGCTTGCCAATAAAACCATGGATCTTTTTGAGAAGATCGGTATCACCTGCGAGGAGATGAAGGATAAGGATTCCCGTAAACTGATCTTTGTCAATGAAGATTTGAAATTGAAGTTTTTCCTTGCAAAGGGCCCGGATGTACCCACCTATGTGGAGTACGGGGCGGCAGATATCGGCGTCGTCGGCAAAGATACGATCATGGAGGAAAACCGGCGGATCTACGAAGTGCTTGATCTGGGATACGGCAGGTGCCGCATGTGTGTCTGCGGGCCAAAAAGCGCCGGGGAGCTGTTGAAACACCACGAGATGATCCGGGTTGCCAGCAAATATCCGAACATCGCCAAGGATTACTTCTACAATAAAAAACATCAGACGGTGGATATCATCAAACTGAACGGCTCCGTGGAGCTTGGGCCCATCGTGAAGCTTGCCGATGTGATTGTGGATATTGTGGAGACCGGCTCTACTTTGAAAGAAAACGGGCTGGAGGTGCTGGAGGAAATCTGCCCGCTGTCCGCGCGGATGATTGTCAATCAGGTCAGTATGCAGATGGAGCCGGAGCGGATAAAAAAACTGATTATGGAACTTCGCAGCCACTTGAGCTGAGCGTGTCCCTGTCAATGCCTGCTGACACTAAAAATTGTGTATATAGGGGAGAATGAAAGATGGAAAACGAAAAGAAAGGTTTTAGTATGAAGGAGTTTAAGGGAATTGTGATTGCATTGATCGCCGGTATCTGCGCGATCATCAGTGTATCGATCTTTACGGGGAATCTGGTGTCCTACAAGAAGACCTCCGGCAGCGGCGGCCTTACGGCCACAGGTTCGGCCAACTGTGATTTTGAGTCGGATCTGATCGTCTGGCGCGGCAGCTTTTCCAATGAGGGACTTACGGCACAGGCGGCCTACCGTTCCATCAAGAAGGATGCGGAACAGATCCGGCAGTATCTGGTGGAAAACGGTGTGTCGGAGGATGAGATGGTATTCAGCTCCGTCACCATCAATGAAGTCTGGGAGTCCGAGTACAACGATGAAGGCGACAGAATCCGGGATTATCTGGCCGGTTACAGTCTCTATCAGGACGTCTCCATCACCTCCACGGATATCGATAAAATTGAAAATATTTCCAGAGATATTTCCGGCCTGATTGAATCCGGCGTGCAGTTTGCCTCGGAGGAGCCGGAATATTACTATACCAAACTTGACGAACTGAAATTACAGCTGATCGAGGACGCCACCCAGAACGCAAAGGCCAGAATCAGCCTGATGGCTGCGGGCACAGGCGCATCCACCGGGGAGCTCTTAAACGCCAGTCTTGGCGTATTCCAGATCACTGCACAGAACAGTAACACCGAGTACAGCTACGGCGGCTATTTTGACACCAGCTCCCGTCATAAGACCGCCTCAATCACGGTGAAATTAAATTACGCCATAAACTGAGAAGATTGTGCGGCTCCCGCCGGCAGGGAGCCGCGGGAAGATGAGAAACAGTATAAAACGGAGAAAATAGAACTATGCAGACAGTACGATTGACAAACGAATCACAGAAAGGCATTCTCGACGATCTCCTGAAGAGAAGCCCGGGCAATTACGGACAGTACGAATCCGTGGTAGCGGATATTATCGCGAATGTCCGGGAAAAGGGCGACGCCGCCGTATTTGACTACACGAAGCAGTTTGACAAATGGGAGATCGGCGCCGACAATGTCCGCGTGACTGACGCTGAGATGCAGGAGGCATTCGAACAGGTAGAAGACGTCTTTGTGTCGGTGATGAAAAAGTCAGCGGCCAATATCGAAGATTTTCACAAAAAACAGCTTCGCAACAGCTGGATCGAGACAAAGCCGGACGGCTCCATTCTGGGACAGCGTATCCTGCCCATCGCTGTTTCCGGCGTCTATGTGCCCGGCGGGAAGGCAGCCTATCCCAGCAGTGTGCTGATGAATGTGATTCCGGCGAAAGTTGCCGGTGTGGAGCGGATTGTCATGACGACCCCTGCCGGAGCGGACGGCAAAGTCAATCCTGGGACTCTGGTGGCGGCTAAGATTGCAGGCGTGGATGAAATCTATAAAGTGGGCGGCGCACAGGCTGTCGCGGCCATGGCTTTCGGCACAGAGAGCATCCCAAGGGTAGATAAGATCACCGGGCCGGGCAATATCTTTGTGGCGCTGGCAAAAAAAGCCTGCTTCGGTTATGTCAGCATCGATTCCATTGCGGGTCCCAGCGAAATCCTTGTGATCGCGGACGAGACCGCTAATCCCCGCTATGTGGCGGCGGATCTGCTTTCCCAGGCTGAACACGACGCGCTTGCCAGTGCGATTCTGATTACCACAGACGAGAAACTGGCGGATCAGGTGTCCGAACAGATAGAGGGCTTCTTAAAGGAGCTGCCAAGAGCGGAAATTATCCGGGAATCACTGGACAATTACGGCTATATTCTTCTTGCGGACTCCATGGACAGCGCGGTCGACGCGGCAAACGCCATCGCCTCCGAGCATCTGGAAATCCTCACAAAAGACCCCTATCAGGTCATGACCAGAATCAGAAACGCTGGCGCAATTTTCCTCGGGGAATATTCCTCGGAACCCTTGGGAGACTATTTTGCGGGGCCGAACCATATCTTACCCACAAACGGCACGGCACGGTTTTTCTCACCTTTAAATGTGGACGATTTTACGAAAAAGACCAGCCTGATCTCTTATTCGAGAGAAGCGCTTGAACAGGCACACCGGGATATCGAGCTGTTTGCCGAGAAAGAGGGCCTTACGGCTCATGCCAACTCGATCCGGGTACGTTTTGAATAAAGGAGACAGGCATATGGGACAGATAGCAAACCAAATGGCGTTAGAACTGTTCTTTAAAATGAAGGACAGACTAAAAGAGAAACGACAGGCAAAAAAAGGAGAGTGCCATGCCCAGAACAGCGACCATAGAGCGGAACACAAAGGAAACGAAGATTAAAGCGTCTCTGCATTTAGACGGGTCGGGAAAAAGTGAGATTGCCACCGGCATCGGCTTTTTTGACCACATGCTTGCCGGCTTTTCGAGACATGGTTTTTTTGATTTGACCATACAAGTCAACGGAGATCTGGAAGTGGACGGCCACCACACCGTGGAGGACGCAGGCATCGTGCTCGGCACGGCGATCAAAGAAGCGCTTGGAGAGAAAGCGGGTATCAAACGCTACGGTTCTTTTATACTGCCGATGGACGACGCGCTCTGTCTGTGCGCCGTCGATCTGTGCGGAAGACCTTACTTTGCCTTTGACTGTGAGTTTTCCGTGGAGAGAGTGGGAGAGCTGGACACCGAGCTTGTGCGGGAATTTTTCTATGCGGTAAGCTACAGCGCAGGCATGAATCTGCACATCAAAATGATAAGCGGCGTGAATGCCCACCACATGATCGAGGCCATGTTCAAGGCTTTCGGCAAAGCCCTTGACGAGGCTGTTTCAAGAGACCCCCGGGTGCAGGGCGTGCTCAGCACCAAAGGTTCGTTGGCATAGTGGGGGAAGTGCTTCTGACTATTAACAAAAGAAAGGGAAAACAGGCGGTATGGCATACAAAAAATTTATTCCGTGTATTTATTTATATAAAGGCGACGCGGTCAAGGGGTTTTCCGACAGCACGATCATCGATACGAACCCGGTGTCGCTGGCAAAATTTTATGGTGACAACAACGCCGACGAGCTGATTGTCTACGACATGTCGGAGGGCGACGCGGCCCATGAGGAGGCCCTCGACATCATCAAGGCCATCTGCAGCGAAGCGGAGATTCCTGTGATCGGCGCCGGCAATGTAAAGCGCATGGAAGACGTCAAAAAGCTGCTCTATGCTGGCTGTAAAAAGGCGGCTCTCAACTATTCAAAGCCGGGCAATATCGAAATCACGGCGGAGGTATCGAAAAAATTCGGAAAGGATAAAATTGTTGCCTGTGTGACGGAGGCTGACAGTATCACAAGAAACGAGTCGCTGATCGATGAGTTTATCGGGGAAATTATTCTGGTGAAAGAGACCTGCCTGAAAGAGTCCATCTCCATTTCCCGTTTTCCCATGATTGCATCCGTGCCGGAGGTTTCCCTCGATAAAATTCTGGAAATTTTGTCATTCGACAATATCTGCGGCATTTCCGGCTACGCCATCAATGAGAATGCGAAGGAGCTTCTGGCAATCAAAGCCCTCTGCCAGAACAATGACATTACCGTGAACACCTTTGACCCGGCGATCCCCTGGGAAGAGTTTAAGCTAAACAGCGACGGCCATGTGACGGTGGTGGTACAGGACTACAAAACGGACGAAGTGCTGATGGTGGCATACATGAACGAGGAAGCCTACAATACGACCCTGCGAACCGGCAAGATGACCTACTACAGCAGGAGCCGTCAGGAACTTTGGGTGAAAGGAGAGACCAGCGGCCACTTCCAATACGTGAAATCCCTGACGGCGGACTGTGACAAGGACACCATTCTTGCCAGAGTTTCCCAGATCGGCGCCGCCTGCCACACGGGCTCCCGTTCCTGCTTTTTCAATGAGATCATGGCGAAAGATTACGAGGAGACGAACCCTCTCAAAGTGTTTGAGCAGGTGTTTGATGTGATCAGGGACAGAAAAATCCATCCGAAGGACGGTTCTTATACAAACTACCTGTTTGACAAGGGAATCGATAAAATTCTGAAGAAGCTGGGAGAGGAGGCGACGGAGATCGTCATCGCCGCCAAAAATCCGAACGCCAACGAAATCAAATACGAAATCTCTGATTTTCTGTATCATATGATGGTGCTGATGGCGGAAAAGAATATCACTTGGGAAGAAATCACAGCCGAACTGGCACAAAGGTAGCGGACGCACCCTTCTGGGTGCGTTCTTTTTTTGCTAAATTCTGCATAAAATGCAATGCAGGACGCAGAAAGGGAACATGAAATAATGGAAAAGAGAGTAACGCCGGAAAAGAAAATGGAACTGGCCAGATATATCAGGGAGGAAAATCTGGGAAACCGCCTGAAACTCAGACAGCGGGAGAATATTCTGTACGGAAGGGAACCGCAGATGCCGCTTTTCGAGAAAGGACAGCTTGCGGAGACGGATGGGCTCTCCGGTTATGGAATACCCGCAGGGGAGGCCGGCCCACAGGATAGCGCCATGAGCAGCTTTAAGTACCGCATGGTACTTGCCGTTCTTCTGTTTGTGGGGTTTTTACTCTGCGACACCAGAGAAAGCACGATTCTGACCTACAGCACGGACGACGTCTATCATATGATTGTGGCGGACAGTTTCCACCTGTACGACGGCGGAGAAAATGCCGTGATGGAAGAGCTCACGGAACTATTCGACTAAAAACAGTTTGGCGGTCAAAAAGAAGCTGTGATATACTTAGAATGTTGAACCTGAGAATAGAGAAGGCAAGGTATTCTGTTTATGAGAAAATTAGCGCTGAGTGACAATATCCTGATGCAGGTGGAAAAACCGGCCCGCTATATCGGAAACGAGGTCAATTCCGTCGTGAAGGATAAGAAAAAAATCTCCCTGCGGTTTGCCATGTGTTTTCCCGACGTCTATGAGATTGGCATGTCCCATCTGGGAATACAGATTCTGTACAGTATGTTAAACGATTGGGATGACGTGTGGTGTGAACGCGTCTATTCCCCTTGGGTGGATCTGGATGCCATCATGCGTAAGGAGTCCATTCCCCTGTTCGGGCTGGAATCGCAGGAACCCATACGGGATATGGACTTTCTTGGCATTACGATCCAGTATGAAATGTGTTACACCAATATTTTACAGGTATTGGAGCTGTCGCAGATCCCGCTTCTTGCAAAGGACCGCAGCGGGGATATGCCCATTGTGATCGGCGGGGGCCCCTGCACCTACAATCCGGAGCCCATTGCGGAGTTTTTTGACCTGTTCTATATCGGCGAGGGGGAGACCCAGTACCGGCCCCTGTTCGACTGGTATCTGGAAAATAAACGCGGGGGCGGAACGCGGGCAGACTTTCTGCGCGGCGCCGCCAAAATTCCCGGTATCTATGTACCGCAGTTTTACGAAGAGCTTTACAACGAAGACGGTACCATACAGGGCCGGAAAAAGTTATATGACGATATTCCGGACGTGATCCTGAAAGAAATCGCGGCAGATGTGACGGATATTCCCTATCCCATGAAGCCTGTCGTTCCTTTTATCAAGGTGACGCAGGACAGGGTGGTGCTTGAGATTCAGCGGGGCTGTATCCGCGGCTGCCGTTTCTGTCAGGCAGGCCAGCTTTACCGCCCGGTCAGGGAACGGAATGTGGACAGACTAAAGGAATATGCGGTGGAGATGCTGAAAAACACGGGACATGAGGAGATTTCCCTGAGCTCTTTAAGTTCCAGCGATTATTCCAGACTGGACGAGCTTTTGGATTTTCTGATCGAAGAATGCGGACAGAGACGCACGAACATTTCCCTGCCTTCCCTGCGGATCGACTCTTTCTCTCTGGATGTGATGAGCAAAGTGCAGGATGTGAAGAAGAGCAGTCTGACTTTCGCGCCGGAAGCGGGCAGCCAGAGACTTAGGGATGTCATAAACAAAGGATTGACCGAAGAAGTCATTTTAAAAGGAGCAACGCTGGCCTTCGAGGGCGGCTGGACAAGGGTGAAGCTTTACTTTATGCTGGGGCTTCCCACGGAGACGGAGGAGGATATCTTAGGCATCGGTGATCTTTCCAACAAAATTGCGGCGGCCTTTTTTGAGGCCGTGCCAAAGGACAGACGGGTGAACGGCAAAGTGCAGATCGTCACCAGCACTTCCTTCTTTATCCCCAAACCCTTCACCCCGTTCCAGTGGGCGCCCATGTGCACCAAAGAGGAATTTCTTGACAAGGCCCATCTGACTAAGAAAGGCATTATGAGCCAGTTAAACCAGAAGAGCATCAAGTATAACTGGCACGAGGCGGATGTGAGCGTCCTGGAGGGTGTTCTGGCCAGAGGGGACAGGCGCGTGGCCGGAGTGGTCATGAAAGCATACGAGAAGGGCTGTATGTTCGACTCCTGGAGCGAGTATTTCCACAATGACCTGTGGCTGGAAAGTTTTGAAGAATGTGGTCTGGATATCGGCTTCTACACCACAAGACAGCGGGCGGACGACGAGATTTTTCCCTGGGATTTTCTGGACTGCGGCGTGACGCGGGAATTTTTGCTGCGTGAGTGGAAAAAGGCGAAAGCAGAGACGGTAAGCCCTAACTGTAAACAGCAGTGCCAGGGCTGCGGGGCGAATCGGTTCGAGTGCGGGATTTGCTGGAAATTTGGGGAAAATATTAAAAAATAATTGACTTTTATTTATTTTGTATATAAT
>CAMQTN010000051.1 GCA_947037115.1 uncultured Lachnospiraceae bacterium | reverse complement strand
AGATGAGCGCTAGTCTCGTGGGCTCGGAGATGTGTATAAGAGACAGAATGTATACTTATTACCATTTTAACATTTTATCCGCAAAAAAAGCAAGTATTTGGAAGAAAAAATGAGTATATTCTTTTTCCGCGGTTTTGTATATCATATATATCGTAAAGAAAAGTTATTTTATGAAGGGCTTTTGGAAAAAAAACTGTATTTTGTGGGAGAAAGTTCAAAAAGCGGTTGACTTGGGACGCTTCGTATGATATATTGTGTGAGCGAGATAAGATTTAGGTCTTTTTTTTATGCTCAAAAAGTGAGGATGAGAGATACGAAATCAAACGAATCGTAATACAGGTGGAGGTGGCAAGATGCGCACAAGAATCACATTGGCATGTACGGAGTGCAAACAGCGTAACTACAATACAACGAAGGACAAGAAGACCCATCCTGACAGGATGGAGACGAAGAAGTATTGCAGATTCTGCAGGAAACATACTCTGCATAAGGAGACGAAGTAACAGGTCGCCGTTTTGAAAAGGAGATAGTTGATATGGCAGATTCAGCAAAGTTAGACAAGAAAGCGGTCAAATTCTTTGACGGCGTAAAAGCTGAGTTTAAAAAGATCAGTTGGCCGGATAAGGATTCCCTTATGAAACAGTCTGTCGCAGTCGTGATTATTTCTCTGGTGGTGGGAGCAGTCATTGCGGTGTTGGATTTCGGCCTGCAGTATGGCGTGGATTTCATCACGACACTGCATTTTTAGGACAGTTTCTTAATCTATATGTAAGACAGGGAGGATCCGTATGGCAGAAGCGAATTGGTATGTTGTGCATACTTATTCCGGATATGAAAATAAGGTGAAGGCCAACATAGAGAAGACGATTGAAAACAGACATCTGGAGGAAGAGATTCTGGAGGTCAGGGTGCCGATGCAGGATGTTATGGAGCTGAAAAACGGCGCGCGCAAGACTGTCCAGAAGAAGATGTTCCCCGGTTATGTGCTGATCAATATGGTTATGAATGACGACACCTGGTATGTCGTAAGAAATACCAGAGGTGTGACTGGATTCGTCGGGCCGGGAAGCAAACCGGTTCCGCTTACGGAGGCCGAGATGAAGCCTCTCGGCATTAAGATGGAAAATGTAAGTATCGATTTTGCTGAGGGCGATACCATTGCGGTGGTCGCAGGCGTCTGGAAAGACACTGTGGGCGTCGTACAGAGGATCGACTACAGCAAGCAGACAGCTACTATCAATGTGGAGTTGTTCGGCAGAGAGACTCCCGTGGAGATCAGTTTCGCGGAAGTCCGGAGTATGAGGTAACAGTTCAGCCAGGGCGAATCCAGCAGGCAGACCGTGCATGCACGAGTCTGACAGGAAGATGATGCCCTGAAGGAACGCCTGTATATGAGCAAAAGGAGCTGCGAAACAGCGGGAAGCGCTGTAAGCGCGTTTTGCGGATGGACGTGGGCTGAACCATGATGAAATAGATATTTGCCCGCTTTTGCGGTGTAGATATGTGTGGAAGTCGAAAGACGTCATACCACAATATTATTAGGAGGTGCCGATATGGCAAAGAAAGTAGAAGGATACATCAAGTTACAGATCCCTGCTGGTAAAGCAACGCCAGCGCCCCCGGTTGGTCCTGCACTTGGACAGCATGGGGTAAACATCGTTGAATTTACAAAACAGTTCAACGCAAAGACAGCCGACAAGGGCGATGTGCTCATCCCGGTTGTTATCACAGTGTATGCAGACAGAAGCTTCAGTTTCATCACGAAGACTCCCCCTGCGGCAGTGCTTTTAAAGAAGGCATGCAATATCAAATCCGGTTCCGCTGTTCCCAACAAGACGAAGGTGGCGACCATCTCCAAGGCGAAATTACAGGAGATTGCGGAGATGAAGATGCCTGACCTGAACGCGGCAAGCGTTGAGGCGGCCATGAGCATGATCGCCGGTACTGCGAGAAGTATGGGCATCACAGTAGAAGAGTAATGGAGGGTTCGAGATGAAGCACGGTAAAAAATATCAGGAGGCGGCTAAGCTGGTAGATCGCACGACCATGTACGATACAGCCGAAGCGATCTCCTTAGTGAAAAAAACAGCAAGAGCGAAATTCGATGAGACTGTGGAGGTTCATATCAGAACCGGATGTGACGGCCGTCACGCAGAGCAGCAGATCCGCGGTGCGGTGGTACTGCCCAACGGAACAGGTAAGACTGTCCGTGTACTGGTGTTTGCCAAGGGCGATAAGGTAAACGAGGCCGAGGCGGCAGGTGCAGACCACGTAGGCGGCGAGGAGCTGATCCCCAAGATTCAGAACGAGGGCTGGCTCGACTTTGATGTGGTGGTAGCGACTCCCGATATGATGGGCGTTGTGGGCCGTCTGGGTAAGGTGCTCGGCCCGAAAGGCCTGATGCCCAACCCCAAGGCAGGCACGGTTACCATGGATGTGGCAAAGGCGATTGCCGATATCAAAGCCGGTAAGATCGAGTACAGACTGGATAAGGCAAACATCATCCATGTTCCCGTAGGCAAGACTTCCTTCGAGGAGGCAAAGCTTCAGGAGAACTTTGAGGCGTTGATGGAGGCGATTGTTAAGGCAAAGCCTTCTGCGCTGAAAGGCCAGTATCTGCGCAGCATCACTCTGGCGACCACCATGGGCCCCGGTGTGAAGGTAAATGTGGCGAAATACTAAGATAAAATAAGTAAAAGGAAGAGCGGACTGCTGTTGCGGCCCGCTCTTTTTGCGCGCATAAGCAGAGTCAGAAGATGTCACGGCAGAATGGATGCCTGCATCCGGGACTGGCAGGGGCAGCTTATGACTCAGCTTATGCAATTGTAATTACAGTTCTTTCAGCAGATCCCCCAGTCTGCGGATACCCTCTTCGATGGTTTCAGAGTCGGCATTGGTATAGTTAAGACGCATGGTATTGGCGTTTTGGATGTCGGTATAGAAAGGATCGCCCGGCACAAACGCCACTTTTTTTTCCAAAGCTCTGGGAAACAGAGACATGGCGCTCATTCCTTCCGGAAGCGTCACCCATAAAAACATGCCGCCCTGTGGCTTGGTATACGTGACTGTCGGTGGAAAGTACCGGTCCATGGCCTCCATCATTGCGTGCGCCTGTTTTCGGTACAGTTTCTTTATCTTTGCGATATGCATATCTAAATCGTTGGTTTTCAGGTAATCCCAGATTAAATACTGCGCAAAGATATTTGTATGCAGGTCGCCCGCCTCCTTGGCAACGGATATATGTTTCAACAGTTCTTTGTTTTCGGAAATGAGAAAACCAATCCGCATCCCCGGAGCGACCGTTTTGGAAAAAGTGCCCAGCAGAATGCTGTAAGGCAGCTTCCCGGCGCCGATGTATGGAAGACGTTCTCCTTCAAAACGCAGTTCGCCATAAGGATCGTCCTCAATCAGTACAACTTCACGGTCTCTCAGAATCTCATAAATGCGCTTTCGGTTCCCGGCAGAATAAGTGAGCCCGGTCGGATTTTGAAAATCAGGAATGGCATAGATAAATTTAACGGGATTCTGCAGGGCGGCCTCAAGTTCTTCCGGATTCATGCCTTCTTCGGTCAGTGCAACCGGGTAAAACTTCGGCTGCTGCATGGAGAAGGCCTGTATTGCGGCCAGGTAAGTGGGCTTCTCAACAATGACCCCGTCGCCCCTGTCGAGAAAAACCTTGCCGATCAGGTCGAGAGCCTGCTGTGACCCGGTTGTAATGATAATATTGTCTGTGGTGAGGCTAAGGCCGAAAACCCGGTTGTATCTGTCTGCAATGTATTGCCGCAGTTCCGGCAGTCCGGCAGTGATCGAATACTGGAATACATGGCTCCCGTAAGTTTTCACAATGCGTTCCATGGACTTTAAAAGCGCCTCCTGCGGAAAAGAAACAGGATTGGGAAGACCTCCGGCAAAGGAGATAACGCCCGGATCGGAAGCGGCTTTCAGGATGCTTCTGACAAAAGACGGCGGTGTCGCTTTTATGCCTTCTGATAATATATTTTCCATACGCATTATTACCTCCATGTCAGAGAAATTATGCTTTATTGTAATCTTGAGACTGGAGGAAATCAATGATAAAATTGTATGGCAGACAATTTTGTAAATTGCAGTCATACAATCCGGACAGAAAGGCGGGGATGGCGTATGCCGGTAAATTCATTTGAGCATTATCCGTTGAGCTGGAAGCCTGATCTGGGCAAAATGAAGGGGCCCAGATATGCGGCTCTGGCAGAATTACTGGAAGATGATATTAAAAGCGGAAAACTGAAAGCGGGAACGAAGCTGCCTCCGCAGAGGGAACTGGCTGATTTTTTGGATTTGAATTTGAGTACCATATCAAAGGCATATAAGCTGTGCGGGCAGAAAGGCCTGCTTTCGGCGTCGGTGGGAAACGGAACCTATGTTTCCTCTGATGCAGCCGCGGAGCCGGTGCTGCTTTGCGGAAGGGAAAATTCCCACATCATCGAGATGGGCGCCATCGTTCCGTCCGTAACGGCCAATCTGAAGGTGAAGCAGTATACGGAAAAAATGATGAAGAGGCCGGACGCCCTGCAGCTTTTTTCCTATGGGGCGCCCGGAGGCACAAAGCGGCAATGCGAGGCGGGAGCAGCATGGCTGAAAAAATCAGGGTTTGATACAGACGGGGAACATATTGTCCCGGCGGCGGGAGGGCAAAACGCGCTTACGGCGGTGCTCGGCGCCCTGTTTGAGACAGGCGACAAAATCGGAACAGAACCAATGACATATACCGGTGTGAAAACGGCGGCAAAGTTTTTCGGAATCCATTTATTGCCTGTCCGTACTGCCCATCATGAAATAACGGAAGAAGGAATTCGCTATGCGCTTCAGAATGAAAATATGAAAGGGCTCTATGTGATACCTGATTACCAGAATCCCACGGCACAGATCATGTCGCTTGGAACCAGGAAAATGATTGCCAGGGTGGCCGGGGAAGAAAATCTTCTGGTCATAGAAGACGGGATCAATAACCTTTTGGAGGAGGAGCCGATGACTCCCATTGCGGCGTTTGCGCCGGAGCAGGTTATTTATATATCAAGCCTTTCCAAGACCGTTTCGCCGGGACTCAGGACAGCGTTTATCCATGTCCCTGACAGATTTCATGATAGACTGGTGACGGCGCTGTACTCCATGAATATTTCGATTTCGCCGCTGCTTGCCACGGTATCCGCCGCGCTGATTGAAGACGGCGCCGTTGACGAAATGATTGCCGGACGCAAAAAAGATATCAGGGAACGGAATATGATTGTGAATCAGATTCTGGAAGGGTTTGTCGCGCCGGCCGGGCTTACGGCGCCGCTCCGGTATGTGCGGCTGCCGGAACACTTCACGGGGAAAAGCTTTGAGATCTGTGCAAAGCAGGCGGGCGTAGAAGTTTACGGGGCAGAGCGGTTCTCTGTGGGAAACAGGACACCTGAAAAAGCAGTCAGGATTTCCGTAACGACGCCTCCGTCCATGGAGGTCCTGGCGGAGGGGCTGAACCGGCTGAAAGCCTTGCTGAAATGATTTTTGCAGGGTATGAGTGAGTGTGATATAATGGTCGCATGGCTAAGAGAAGATCGCGTAAAAGAAGTAAGAAAAAAAAGAGAATAAGGTTTCACCGCAGCTTTTTCCTGCCCTTTCTTCTGACTCTGACAGGGGTGGCCCTGGCAGGGGTTCTGGCGCTGGCGGCACATCAGTGGATTATGGAACCGGTGAAAACGCGGACGAATGCCACAATGGTTATCTGGGAGGGCAGAACGCAGGAAGAGACAAAGAAGGAAGAAGGCGGAACTTTGACGGAATCCGACGAGCCGCAGCAGGAGGAAGAGGCGGAGATCCCCTCCAGATATCAGGAGGAGCTGGCGGATGCCGCTTATATGGAGGAGAACAACATCTATACGAGAGAGCCGGCGACACCGGGACAGGTGACACTGACCTTTGCGGGAGATGTCCTGTTTGACGACGGCTACGCCATTATGGGAGCGGTTCGCGGAGACGATGATATTTCCAAAGGTGTGATGCCGGAAGTGATCGAGCGGATGCAGCGTGCGGATATCATGATGCTCAACAATGAATTTGCCTATTCTGCGAGGGGCGTGCCCACCGAGGGAAAGCAGTTTACCTTCCGGGCAAGGCCGGAGACGGTGAATTATCTGGGTGATATGGGAGTGGATCTTGTGTCGCTGGCGAACAATCACGCCTATGATTACGGGCCGGATGCGCTGACGGACACGCTGGACATCCTCCGGGAGGCGGGGATCCCCTATGTGGGCGCCGGCAGGGATATCAGTGAGGCGAGAAAACCCGTTTATTATATTGTCGGGGATATCAAGATCGCCTTTGTGTCGGCTACCCAGATTGAGCGGCTGGACACGCCGGACACGAAAGAGGCGACGGAAACCTCGCCCGGTGTGTTCCGGTGCTGGAACGGGGCCAGGCTTTTGGAGACGATCCGTGAGGCGGCCGAGAACAGTGACTTTGTGGTGGCTTACATACACTGGGGCACGGAAAATCAGGTGGAGCTGGACTGGGCACAGACGAAACAGGCCCCGGAGCTTGTGGAGGCGGGTGCAGATCTGGTGATCGGAGACCATCCCCACTGCCTGCAGCCCATCGGCGTGGTGGGGGGAGTGCCGGTGATTTACAGTCTGGGAAATTTCTGGTTTAACTCCAAAACACTGGATACGGGAATGGTCGAGGTTGTGATAGACGAGACGGGAATTGTGAGTTATCAGTTTGTGCCCTGCCTGCAGAGCGGATGCAGGACGGCGCTTCTGGAGGGGGCGGAGAAAGAGCGGGTACTCTCCTATATGCGCGGGATTTCCGCGGGCGTGCAGATCGATGAGGAAGGGTATGTGACATGGTGAATGGCTTCGACAGACATCATTTTTCCCGGAATGAAACTTTTGGCCGCGTTGATTCGTATTACAGACAGAGAGACAGAAAAGCAAACGTGTACAGGGAATGTGACAGAAAGGGATCAAAGCTATGAACATAGGAAATCACGGATATTCTTCATGGATGCACAATACGGCGTCTCAGACGGGATACGGGAACGGATACCGCGCGGCAAAGACCGGCACGGGCAAAACTTTTTCCGCGGGAAATCAGGAAGGTGACACAGATGTCATAAATAATGCGGATGCGGAGACGAAGAAGCCGGAAGAGAAGGACGGAGAGAAAAAGGCAGAGGAAATGACCTGCCGCGAGCAGATTCTGGCCCATATGGAGGAAATGGCGAAGAAGGTGAGGGAGGGAAAGGTGGAACCCACCTTCCAGATCGGCGCACAGACTTTTACGATAAAAGAGTGGGAGAAACTTCTTGCAGATTTTGACGACGCGGAGGAGGGGCTGCAGGAGCAGATCAAGGAGCTGATTGCGGAGGTTGAGAAGCAGGCCGAGAAGGAGTCTCTCAGGAGGCAGATCGAGGGCGGCGCGACGGATCCAAGTGTTGTGACAAATGTGTCAGTTCCAGAGGCGGCACAGCCGAAGGCGGAAGCAGGGGGCAGTGTGGCAAATCCGAAGCCGGAAGCTTCCGGCAGTGTGACGGCTCCGGTGGCTTCGGTGGCAGATACCGCGACAAAACCGACGAAAAGCAGCGCGGCGGATCAGGTATCGGGTGACGCGACGGTAGCTGCGACGGGTTCTGTTCCCAAAACGGAGGAAGCGAAAGGGGTAAGGGAAGAGAACGTCACCACGGCGCAGGTGACGGACCCGGAGGAGCTTGCGTCCCTGCTTACGGACGAGGTGACCAAGTGCACTTATCCCACCGACGACCCCAGACACAAGCATTGGTTTATCACCTGCTACGGGCAGGACGGGATCAGGTGCAAGGAGGCTTATTTTGAGAACGGCAAATGGGTGAATAAGGACTGCTGGAGCTTATCCTACACGGAGGAGGGGCAGTACGAGAAAGTCATGGCATTTTTGCAGCGATTCCCCCAGGACGCCAACCTGCGCTTTGCGGCTCACGAGAATTTCTGGAAAGACTTTCTGGCGGGCGAGATTGATGAGGATGACTTTGTCCATTTCTTTGAGACTTCGACGAAGGACGGCGTGCCGGATTACTCTTATGAAAAAGATGGCTCTGTTTACATAGACAGGGAGAAGATGAAGTATGCCAAATATATGAACAGTTTTGGCGCGCAGTTTTACACGGCGGAGGAGATGGAGCTGATTTGGCGTGCGGTTATCAATGAGAACCGCAAGGGCCTGCAGAAGATCTCTGATTATGACGGGCAGATGACGGTTCCCGAGGGTACAAGAACCGGGGATGGGGAAAAGGAGGACGACGATCTCAGGACACAGATTATCACCAAGCCTGACGGGTCTGTCGTATTACAGATCGAGACAAACTTCGGTGTGATGGAGGTTGAAGTTACGGAAGCCCAAAAGTTTGGCTTACAGTATAACGCGAGGCTGGGAACGGACGTGGAACAGATGGGCTCCGCGAATCCTTTTGCCCGCGGGGCGGGTGCGGCTGCGTATGAGGCGGCGGGGCTGTAATGCTGTGATAAGAGGGACGTAATATGAATATCAGTGGCGTGGGAAGCAGGAATACTTACATTTATAATACCCGTACGGGAAAGCTTTCGTCGAAGGATGGGCAGGAAAACGAATTTGTGGATTACTTTAACGGGGACATCGCCGGCGATGAGAGTGATACCCTCAATGGGTTTGACAGGGCAAGAAAAGCGGACATAGAAAATCTGTTTAAAACATGGACGCAGTTTGACAGAAATCTTTTGAACGATCCAGCAAAGGAGGAGTATGAAATTACCACGGAATTTGTGGATGCGGTGACCTCCACCGTACAGGTGGACGGCGGCAAAATTTTTACCCGTTACAACGGTGGCTTTTTTACCTATATTGACCCTTCACTCCTCTTTCAGAAAGATGGGCCGTTCCTGACACATGAGCATAAAGGTTACGACTCTTCTGACAACAGTGTCAATATTGCCGTTGGCGACATGTTTGATCTCGGAAACGGTTACAGACTGCGTGTGGGAGTGGATGAGGTCTATGGTGAAGGGTGCGGACACCATAATGGAGAAAATGATGAAAAACTGAAAGCACTGGCGTGGGGACTTGGCGCCCTGATCCGTTTTGCGGAGGGGCAGTGGTCTGCCGCCATGCTCGAGATGAGCGACAAGTTGACATCCGGGTCTGGCAGGAGCGACATGCTTGGAAGTACAACGCCTATGTTGCTGGAACTGCTGCAACAGCTTGGTGTGGATACCGACCGGGAATTTATTTTAAACGGAACAAAATGCGAGGTGCGAAACGGAAAGATCCGCGAGGCCGGCAGTCATTGGGGCGCGCCGCGTGCCGTGCGGGAGGAAGCGGTCAGAAAGTACGAGGAGGAGATGCTCTGTCCGCTTTCGAGCCGGAAATGATCGGAATCAAGCCGTTTACGAGTTTGGGATGCCCATAACGGAACAAAAACGTTTATAAATGAAACGATAATAGTTGACAACTCCTCAGGCATTGTGCTATAGTAGCAAAGGTTATCAAACCATGCCGAAGACAGTAGGTGCCGTATTGCCGGCGTAAGAGTCCGCCTACCGAGGAGAGAAGAGATATCACTGACTTTTATCATCCTCCCTGTCTTCAGGGAGGATTTTTCTATTTATGCGCATGCCCCGCATAGGGGATATCGTCGCTTACAGCGGCATGCGGGCGGCGCGGCGGACAGGGAAAAGCATTCCTGCCCGAAATAGACTCCTGTCGGCGCTAAAATCTATAAGGAGGTAATGTAATGGCAAAGGTGGAATTGAAGAAACCGATCGTGGATGAGATTGCCGCTGCCGTGAAGGATGCACAGTCAGTCGTTCTGGTTGACTACCGCGGACTTACGGTTGAGCAGGACACACAGCTTCGTAAACAGCTGCGTGAGGCCAATATCACCTACAAGGTTTACAAGAACACAATGATGAATTTTGCATTCAAGGGCACAGATTACGAAGCGCTGCTTCCCTATCTGACAGGCCCCAGCGCAGTAGCCATCTCCACAGAGGATGCTACGGCTCCTGCGAGAGTGATTTGCAAATTCGCTAAGACAGCAGACGCCCTTGAGGTGAAGGGCGGTATGGTGGAAGGTATCGCTTACGACGCGAAGGGAATTACGGAGATCGCCAAGATTCCTTCCAGAGAAGAGCTGCTGTCCAAGCTGCTTGGCAGCATCCAGTCCCCTGTTACGAACTTCGCACGCGTGATGAACCAGCTGGCGGAGAAAGGCGGCGCATCCGCAGCAGAGGAGACCGCAAAAGCAGAGGCAGCTCCCGCAGAGGAAGCCGCTCCTGCCGAGGCAGAGGCAGCGCCTGCGGAAGAAGCACCCGCAGCGGAATAATATCAGAACCCTGTGAATCAGACAGAGCCCGTTCACAAAACCGCATCTTCGATGCACACTCAGATTGAACAAAGTCTGTATGAATCTGCACGGACTCTGAATCATCAAAAAATATGGAGGAAAATAATCATGGCAAAGTTATCTATTGACGAGATCATCAGTGCGATTGATGAGTTGACAGTATTGGAATTAAACGATCTGGTAAAAGCCTGCGAGGAGAAGTACGGCGTATCCGCAGCAGCAGGCGTAGTCGTTGCGGCAGCAGGCGGTGACGCAGGCGCGGCAGCAGGCGAGGAGAAGACCGAGTTTGACGTTGAGCTGACAGAGGTTGGCCCTAACAAGGTTAAGGTAATCAAGGTGGTTCGTGAGGCTACCGGCCTTGGCCTGAAGGAGGCGAAGGATCTTGTAGATTCCGCTCCGAAGGTACTCAAGGAGGCTGCTTCCAAGGAGGAGGCTGACGATATCAAGGCTAAACTTGAGGCTGAAGGCGCAAAGGTTACTCTGAAGTAATTCGCAGATCATGCAGACAGAACCGTTCATGTGTGAGGGCACATGGGCGGTTTTCCTATTTTCTTTTTTCGTCTGTGATATTCCCCGTATTCATTTTTCATAAAATTTTCATTGACTCTCGTTGGGACTTGTAGTAGAATGTATGGTGCACTATTGTGGTGTGCTATGCTTTTTTGAAGTGTTGTTTCCGATGAAGCATGGATCAATCATAAAGAACGGGGTGAAAGTGTCAATGGAAAAAAACAGAATCCGTAAGACTGCAGCCGGCAGAAATACGCGTATGACCTATGCACGACAGAAAGAGGTTCTGGAAATGCCAAATCTGATTGAAGTTCAGAAGAACTCCTATCAGTGGTTCCTGAAGGAAGGCTTGAAGGAAGTATTTGACGATATTTCTCCGATTTCAGATTACAGTGGTCATCTGAGTCTGGAATTTGTTGATTTCGAGCTTTGTGAAGATGATGTCAAGTATTCTATTGAGAAATGTAAGGAGAGAGACGCCACTTATGCAGCCCCTCTCAAAGTGAAGGTCCGTCTGATCAATAAGGAGAAGGATGAGATTACCGAGCATGAGATCTTTATGGGAGATCTTCCTCTTATGACGCAGACGGGAACCTTTGTGATCAATGGCGCTGAGCGTGTTATTGTCAGCCAGCTTGTGCGTTCTCCCGGCATTTACTACGGGATTGGGCATGACAAGATCGGTAAACGGCTTTTTTCCGCGACCGTGATCCCGAACCGCGGCGCGTGGCTGGAGTACGAGACGGACTCGAACGACGTCTTTTACGTGCGCGTAGACAGGACCAGAAAGGTTCCGATCACCGTGCTGATCCGTGCGCTGGGCGTGGGCACGAATGATGAAATCAGGGAACTTTTCGGTGATGAGCCGAAGATTGAGGCGAGTTTTGCGAAGGACGCTTCTGAGAATTATCAGGAGGGTCTGCTTGAGCTGTATAAAAAAATCCGCCCGGGTGAGCCCTTAAGTGTAGAGAGCGCGGAAAGCCTGATTATGGCAATGTTTTTTGACCCCAGAAGATATGATCTTGCAAAAGTCGGCAGATATAAATTTAATAAAAAACTGATGTTCAGGAACAGGATCAGGAATCACGTCCTCGCAGAGGATGTGGTGGATACCCAGACCGGCGAGATTCTGGCAAAGGCCGGCGACAAGGTGACGGCCCAGATGGCAGACGAAATCCAGAATGCCGCAATTCCGGCCGTTTGGATTCAGACAGAAGAAAGAAATGTGAAAGTCCTCTCCAATATGATGGTGGATATCACGAATTTCGTTGACTGCAATCCCAGAGAGCTGGGCGTGACAGAGCTGGTTTATTATCCTGTGTTACAGCAGATTCTGGATGAGCACAGCGGTGATCCGGCGCAGCTGGCCGAGGCGATCCGTAAAAATGTCCATGAACTGATTCCGAAGCATGTGACAAAGGAAGACATTCTGACTTCCATTAACTATAATATTCATTTGGAGTACGGTATCGGAAATGACGACGATATCGACCATTTGGGCAACAGACGTATCCGTGCGGTGGGTGAGCTTTTGCAGAACCAGTACCGCATCGGTCTCTCCCGTCTGGAGAGAGTGGTCCGTGAGAGAATGACGACCCATGACGCGGAGGAGATTTCGCCCCAGGTGCTGATCAATATCAAACCGGTACAGGCGGCGGTGAAAGAGTTCTTCGGCTCTTCCCAGCTGTCCCAGTTCATGGATCAGAACAACCCGCTGGGTGAGCTGACCCATAAGAGACGTCTCTCCGCACTTGGCCCGGGCGGCCTTTCCAGAGACCGTGCCGGATTCGAGGTTCGAGACGTGCACTATACGCATTACGGAAGAATGTGTCCGATTGAGACGCCTGAGGGACCCAACATCGGTCTGATCAATTCCCTTGCATCTTATGCGAGGATCAACGAATACGGCTTTGTGGAGGCGCCTTACCGCAAGATCGATAAGAGTGACCCGCAGAATCCGCGCGTTACGGACGAGACGGTCTATATGACGGCGGACGAGGAAGACAATTATCATGTAGCGCAGGCTTCGGCGCCCCTTGACGAGAACGGCTACTTTAGGAGAAACAGCATTTCCGGCCGTTATAAGACAGAGACACAGGAATACCCGAAGGCCATGTTTGACTATATGGACGTGTCCCCGAAGATGGTATTTTCGGTAGCTACGGCGCTCATTCCGTTTTTGCAGAACGATGACGCGAACCGTGCGCTGATGGGTTCCAACATGCAGAGACAGGCCGTACCCCTTCTCTTTACGGAGACGCCTGTGGTGGGAACCGGTATGGAGCCGAAGGCGGCTGTGGACTCCGGCGTCTGCGTGGTGGCGAGAAAGTCAGGCGTCATCGATTATGTGTCGGCTGATTTGATCAGAATGACTTGTGACGACGGGGAGAAAGACGAGTATCGTCTGATGAAATTCTCCCGCAGCAACCAGTCGAACTGTTACAACCAGAAACCCATCGTACAGAAGGGGATGCATGTGGAAGAGGGCGAAGTGATTGCCGACGGCCCTTCCACAGACGGCGGCGAGCTGGCTCTTGGCAAGAATCCGCTGATCGGATTTATGACCTGGGAAGGCTACAATTACGAGGACGCCGTTCTTCTCAGCGAGAGACTGGTGCAGGAGGATGTTTATACCTCCGTGCATATGGAAGAATATGAGGCGGAAGCGCGTGACACCAAGCTGGGGCCTGAGGAAATTACCAGAGATGTGCCCGGTGTGGGTGACGATGCGCTGAAAGATCTGGACGACAGAGGCATTATCCGTATCGGTGCGGAGGTGCGCGCCGGCGATATTCTGGTGGGTAAGGTGACGCCCAAGGGCGAGACGGAGCTCACGGCCGAGGAGAGACTGCTCCGCGCGATCTTCGGTGAGAAAGCGAGAGAGGTGCGTGACACTTCCCTGAAAGTGCCTCACGGCGAATATGGTATTGTTGTGGACGCCAAGGTGTTCACCAGAGAGAACGGCGACGAGCTGTCTCCCGGCGTGAATCAGGCGGTACGCATTTACATTGCACAGAAGAGAAAGATTTCCGTTGGTGATAAGATGGCAGGCCGTCACGGTAACAAGGGTGTGGTTTCCCGCGTACTGCCGGTAGAGGATATGCCTTATCTGCCCAACGGCCGGCCTCTTGACATTGTATTGAATCCTCTGGGCGTGCCTTCCCGTATGAATATCGGGCAGGTGCTGGAGATCCATCTGTCACTGGCGGCGAAAGCGCTTGGTTTTAACGTGGCTACGCCTGTGTTTGACGGCGCAAAAGAGGATGATATCATGGACACTCTTGATCTGGCGAACGACTACGTCAATCTGGAGTGGGAGGAGTTTGAAAAGAAGCATAAGAATGAGCTTTTACCCGAAGTTATGGAATATCTGTCCGAGAACAGGGAGCACAGAAAGCTCTGGAAGGGCGTGCCGATTTCCAGGGACGGCAAGGTAAGGCTGCGGGACGGCCGGACGGGCGAGTATTTCGATTCGCCGGTTACCATCGGCCACATGCATTACCTGAAACTGCATCATCTGGTGGATGATAAGATCCACGCCCGCTCCACGGGCCCTTACTCTCTGGTAACGCAGCAGCCTCTGGGCGGTAAGGCGCAGTTCGGCGGACAGCGTTTCGGTGAGATGGAGGTTTGGGCGCTGGAGGCATATGGCGCGGCTTATACCCTGCAGGAGATCCTGACTGTGAAGTCTGACGATGTGGTGGGACGTGTGAAGACTTACGAGGCCATCATCAAGGGCGACAATATTCCTGAGCCCGGTGTGCCGGAATCCTTCAAGGTGCTTTTGAAAGAGCTGCAGTCTCTGGGACTGGATGTCAGAGTCCTTCGCGACGACCAGACAGAGGTGGAGATCATGGAAACCATTGACTACGGCGAAAATGATTACAGATATGAAATCGAGGGAGATTCCCGCGGTTATGACTATGAGAGTGAATCCTTCGGCTCAATGGGTTATCAGCGTCAGGAATTTGATGAGGACAGCGGAGAGCTTGTGAGCAGTGACGAGGATGAGGAGGCCGTTTCGGAGTCCGACGAGGCGTTTGAGGAAGTTTACGACGAATAACCGTGTGAGATGTACTTCTAAAACCCAGCAGTTAAGGCTGCTTTGTCAGGAAGTACGAAATCTCATACGAGAGAATGCCTGAAAAGCGGCATTCTCTGCATAGAGTGGAGATTCCGTAAAGCGGCATTCTCCGTGCGAATATAAGGCAGTAAGACGGAAAAATGGAGGACAATGCAGGATGTCAGATATGAAACAGGAAGCGTATCAACCCATGACATTTGACGCGATCAAGATCGGACTGGCGTCACCTGAAAAGATCAGAGAGTGGTCCAGGGGAGAGGTGACAAAGCCGGAGACGATCAATTACAGAACCCTGAAGCCTGAGAAAGAGGGTCTGTTCTGTGAGCGGATTTTCGGACCGAGCAAGGACTGGGAGTGCCACTGTGGTAAGTATAAGAAGATCAGATATAAAGGTGTTGTCTGCGACCGATGCGGCGTTGAGGTGACCAAGTCCAGCGTCCGCAGAGAGCGTATGGGGCGCATTGAACTGGCGGCGCCGGTATCCCATATCTGGTATTTCAAGGGCATCCCGAGCCGTATGGGACTGATCCTGGATCTCTCACCTAGGGTGCTTGAGAAGGTGCTTTACTTTGCATCCTATATTGTGCTGGACGGCGGTGAGACGGATCTTGAATACAAGCAGGTGCTCTCCGAGAAGGAGTATCAGGACGCCAGAGAGACCTGGGGCAGCAGATTCCGGGTAGGCATGGGCGCGGAGGCGATCAAGGAGCTTCTGCAGGCCATCAATTTGGAGGAAGAGGCTGCGGAGCTGAAGGAGGGGCTGAGAGAGTCCACAGGACAGAAGCGCGCCCGTATTATCAAGAGACTGGAGGTCGTGGAGGCATTCAGAGAGTCGGGAAACCAGCCTGAGTGGATGGTTATGGATGTGATTCCGGTTATCCCGCCGGATCTGCGCCCGATGGTACAGCTGGACGGCGGCCGTTTTGCGACTTCCGACCTGAATGATTTATACAGAAGAATCATCAACAGAAACAACCGCCTGAAAAGGCTTTTGGAGCTGGGAGCTCCCGATATCATTGTCCGCAATGAGAAGCGTATGCTGCAGGAGGCAGTGGATGCCCTGATCGATAACGGCAGGAGAGGAAGACCTGTGACAGGCCCTGGCAACAGAGCGTTGAAGTCCCTTTCCGATATGTTGAAGGGTAAGTCAGGACGTTTCCGTCAGAATCTGCTTGGAAAGCGTGTTGACTATTCCGGCCGATCAGTTATCGTGGTTGGACCTGAACTGAAAATTTACCAGTGCGGTCTGCCCAAGGAGATGGCCATTGAGCTGTTTAAACCCTTCGTGATGAAGGAGCTGGTATTCCGCGGTATTTCGCAGAATATCAAGGCGGCAAAGAAACTGGTGGAGAGACTGGATACGCAGGTCTGGGATGTGCTGGAGGAAGTGATCAAGGAGCATCCGGTGATGTTAAACCGTGCTCCTACTTTGCACAGACTCGGTATTCAGGCATTTGAGCCCATTCTGGTAGAGGGTAAGGCTATCAAGCTTCATCCCCTCGTATGTACGGCATTCAATGCCGATTTTGACGGTGACCAGATGGCAGTCCACCTTCCCCTTTCCGTGGAGGCGCAGGCAGAGTGCAGATTCCTGCTGCTCTCCCCGAACAACCTGTTGAAGCCTTCGGACGGCGGCCCCGTAGCGGTGCCCTCTCAGGATATGGTGCTCGGTATCTACTACCTGACCCAGGAGAGACCCGGCGCGGCAGGTGAGGGTAAGTTCTTCAAAAATGTGAATGAGGCGATCCTTGCCTATGAGAATAAAGTGTGTACGCTGCACTCCAGAATTAATGTCAGGGTGAGCAGGAAGAGCGCTTCCGGCGAAGTGGTAACAGGAAATGTAGAGTCCACGCTGGGAAGATTTCTCTTCAATGAGATTCTGCCGCAGGATCTGGGATATGTGGACAGAAGCGACCCGGAGAACTTTTTGAAACTGGAAGTGGATTTCCACGTGGGTAAGAAACAGCTCAAGCAGATCCTAGAGAAGGTCATCAATATTCACGGCGCTGTGAGGACAGCAGAAGTGCTCGACCTGATTAAGGCTACCGGCTATAAGTATTCCACGCAGGCGGCTATGACCGTTTCCATCTCTGACATGACAGTGCCGGCCAAGAAGGAAGAGATGCTTGAAGAAGCACAGGCGACGGTAGACAAAATCTCCATGAACTTCCGAAGGGGACTGATTACGGAGGAAGAGAGATACCGTGCGGTTGTGGAGACCTGGAATGATACGGATAAGGAGCTCACGGAAGTGCTGCTGTCCGGTCTTGACAAATACAATAATATTTATATGATGGCGGATTCCGGCGCCCGTGGTTCCAACCAGCAGATCAAACAGCTGGCGGGCATGCGTGGCCTGATGGCGGATACCACAGGCCGTACCATCGAGCTGCCGATCAAATCCAATTTCCGTGAAGGTCTGGACGTGTTGGAGTATTTCATGTCGGCTCACGGCGCCCGCAAGGGTCTGTCTGACACCGCTCTGCGTACTGCGGATTCCGGTTATCTGACCAGACGTATGGTGGACGTGTCCCAGGAGCTTATCATCCGTGAGACTGACTGCTGTGAGGGAAGAGACGAGATATCCGGCATGGTGGTCAAGGCGTTCATGGACGGCAAGGAGACCATCGAAGGACTGAAAGACAGAATTACAGGACGTTTCTCCTGTGAGGATATCAAGGACAAAGACGGTAAGATGATTGTGAAGAGAAATCACATGATCACCCCTGCCCGTGCAGAAAAGATACTGACAGTGGGCGTGAATGAGAAGGGCGAGCCCGTTGAGGAAGTCAGAATCCGTACGATCTTAACCTGCCGTTCCCACGTGGGTATCTGCGCAAAGTGCTACGGCGCCAACATGGCGACAGGTGAGGCGGTTCAGGTCGGTGAGGCTGTCGGCATCATCGCGGCACAGTCTATCGGTGAGCCCGGTACACAGCTTACCATGCGTACCTTCCATACCGGCGGTGTGGCAGGTGACGATATCACACAGGGTCTTCCCCGTGTAGAGGAGCTTTTTGAGGCGCGTAAGCCGAAGGGCCTTGCAATTATCGCAGAGTTCGGCGGCGTGGCGGCCATTAAGGATACAAAGAAGAAGAGAGAGATTATTATTACCAACGACGAGACGGGCGAGTCCAAGACTTATCTGATCCCGTACGGCTCCAGAATCAAGGTGCTGGACGGCGCTGTGCTGGAGGCCGGTGATGAGCTGACCGAGGGTAGTGTGAATCCCCATGATCTGTTGAAGATTAAGGGCATCCGTGCCGTGCAGGATTACATGCTCCGCGAGGTACAGAGAGTGTACCGCCTTCAAGGTGTGGATATCTCCGATAAACATATCGAGGTGATCGTGCGCCAGATGCTTAAGAAGGTGCGGATAGAGAACAGCGGCGATACTGATTTCCTGCCGGGCACGCTGGTAGATGTTCTGGATTACGAGGATATGAACGAGGAGCTGTTCAGAGAGGGTAAGGAGCCTGCGGAGGGCAAGCAGATTCTGCTCGGTATCACCAAAGCGGCGCTGGCGACCGATTCCTTCCTTTCGGCAGCATCCTTCCAGGAGACCACGAAGGTTTTGACTGAGGCGGCTATCAAGGGTAAGGTAGATTCCCTGATCGGTTTGAAAGAGAACGTGATTATCGGAAAACTGATTCCTGCAGGTACAGGTATGAGACGCTACCGTGACACCAGACTGAGCACGGATGAAAATCTGTTAAGCCGTCTGCGCATGGAAGATGAATTCGAGTTTGACGATGGTTCTCTTGAGGATGAAGAGGATTTCGAGCTTCCGGAGGATATGGAGGAAATCGATGACATCGATGACATTGACGAAGCGGAGGACGAGATCGGCGATCTGGATAGACTCGTTGACGCCGAGGCCGAGCTGGAAGCAGAGGTAGTGGAGTAAGCTATGCGAAGTTTGTGCGGGCACAATTTGTACCGCAAATTTGCTGGCTGAACTGTAAAAAAATATTGACAACGCATTCATGGGCAAGTATACTAAATTAGTGTGCACATGAGTGCGTTTTCTTTGCTTTGCCGAAAAATGCGACGGTGTAAACCATTGACGGAGGATGCACAGCATTCTCTGAATCGTCGCTGCAGGGCGACGATTTCTTGTGCGCGCATAAGAAGTTTCTACTATATAATAAGAGCAATGTTATTACAACAGGAGGTGAAAAGAATGCCAACATTTAACCAGTTAGTCAGAAAGGGACGTCAGACATCCGCTAAGAAGTCTACGGCGCCTGCTTTGTTAAAGGGATACAACTCCCTTCACAAGACTGCTACCGACACTGCTTCTCCGCAGAAAAGAGGTGTCTGCACCGCTGTTAAGACAGCAACCCCTAAGAAGCCTAACTCAGCGCTCAGAAAGATTGCCAGAGTACGTCTTTCTAACGGAATTGAGGTAACAAGCTACATTCCCGGCGAGGGTCATAACCTGCAGGAGCATAGCGTTGTCCTGATCCGTGGCGGAAGAGTCAAGGACTTGCCCGGTACAAGATACCATATTATCAGAGGTACACTGGATACCGCGGGAGTCGCTAACAGAAGACAGGCTCGTTCCAAGTACGGCGCTAAGAGACCTAAAGCATCGAAGTAAACGTAGTAATTTGCTGCGCAAAATAACCGAAGTAAAATTGAGAGGCAATTTTACTTCACAAGTCTGCATGGCAGACCTGTGACTGAAGTGTTTTAGGTTGAGAGGTGTATCAGTACCACAAACAGAACTAATTTAGTGTTGGGATTCTTATCTTATAGTAAGTATAGAAAGAAATACCGCACGGACACATTGAATTAGAGGACACATGTGAGTACCTGAGATTTATTCCCGCGAGCAATGAGTTGATTGAGCTTCGCCCGATCTGCGGATGCGAAGCAGACATTTGACGAATGCCGCGAGGGTGAAATAACCGCAGCCTGCTGCGAGATATTTCACTAATCATTTATGAATAAGGAGGGAAGAATCGTGCCACGTAAAGGACATATTCCGAAGAGAGATGTATTAGCAGATCCTTTATACAACAATAAGGTTGTTACGAAGCTTATCAACAACATTATGCTGGATGGTAAGAAGGGCGTAGCACAGAAGATTGTATACGGAGCATTTGCAAAGGTGGAGGAGAAGGCAGGAAAACCGGCGCTCGACGTCTTCGAGGAGGCTATGAACAACATCATGCCGCTTCTGGAGGTAAAGGCGAGACGTATCGGCGGTGCAACCTATCAGGTGCCGATCGAGGTTCGTCCGGACAGACGCCAGGCGCTTGCACTCCGCTGGCTTGTCATGTTTTCCCGTAAGAGAGGCGAGAAGACCATGGAGCAGAGACTTGCAAATGAGATCCTGGACGCTGCGAACAACACGGGCGCAGCGGTTAAGAGAAAAGAAGATATGCACAAGATGGCAGAGGCAAACAAGGCTTTTGCGCATTATCGTTTTTAACAAGACAAAAAGATTTACTAAGTCAGCAGAAAACGCTGACTAAGAAAATCTATATTTTGTCTGGAAGAAATCAGAGATTTCTTCTGAGCATTTGATGAAATATAGGAGGAGACAACCTTGGCTGGAAGAGAATATCCACTAGAGAGAACCAGGAATATCGGTATTATGGCTCATATCGATGCGGGTAAAACCACATTGACAGAGCGTATCCTTTATTATACTGGCGTAAACTATAAGATCGGTGATACTCACGAAGGCACGGCTACCATGGACTGGATGGAGCAGGAGCAGGAGAGAGGTATCACGATCACATCAGCCGCTACCACATGCCATTGGACTCTGGAAGAAAATTGCAAACCTAAGCCCGGTGCATTGGAGCATCGTATCAATATTATTGATACTCCCGGTCACGTAGACTTCACAGTAGAGGTCGAGCGTTCACTCCGCGTACTTGATGGTGCTGTAGGCGTATTTTGTGCAAAAGGCGGTGTTGAGCCGCAGTCAGAGAACGTGTGGAGACAGGCTGATACCTACAATGTACCCAGAATGGCGTTTATCAACAAGATGGATATCCTTGGCGCTAATTTCTATGGTGCTGTAGAGCAGATCAGAACAAGATTAGGTAAAAATACCATCGTCTTACAGCTGCCGATCGGCAAAGAAGACGATTTTCAGGGAATTATCGACCTGTTTGAAATGAAGGCTTATATCTATAATGATGATAAGGGCGATGACATTTCTGTTACAGATATTCCCGCTGACATGGTTGATCAGGCAGGCGAATACCGCGACCAGTTGATCGAGAAGATCTGCGAGCTGGATGATGATCTGACCATGATGTATCTGGAGGGCGAGGAGCCTTCCGCAGAGCAGCTTAAGGCGGCTCTCAGAAAAGGAACCTGCGAGTGTAAGGCAATCCCTGTATGCTGTGGTTCCGCTTACAGAAATAAGGGCGTACAGAAGCTTTTGGATGCGATTCTGGAGTTTATGCCCGCGCCTACAGATATTGAGGCGATCAAGGGTACTGACTTAGAGGGCAATGAGATTGTGAGACATTCCTCCGACGAGGAGCCTTTCTCGGCGCTTGCATTCAAGATCATGGCGGATCCCTTCGTGGGTAAGCTTGCGTTCTTCCGCGTGTACTCCGGCACCTGTAATTCCGGTTCCTATGTGTACAATGCGACGAAGGATAAGAAGGAGCGTATCGGACGTATCCTACAGATGCACGCAAACAAGAGAGCAGAGCTTGACAAAGTGTATTCCGGTGATATTGCGGCGGCGGTTGGGTTTAAGTTCACCGCAACGGGCGATACTATTTGTGACGAGCAGCATCCTGTTATTCTGGAGTCCATGGAATTCCCGGAGCCCGTTATTGAGCTGGCTATTGAGCCTAAGACCAAGGCAGGCCAGGGTAAGATGGGTGAGGCGCTGGCAAAACTTGCCGAGGAGGATCCTACTTTCCGTGCGCACACAGATCAGGAGACAGGCCAGACGATCATTGCAGGTATGGGCGAGCTCCATCTGGAGATCATCGTTGACAGATTACTGCGTGAGTTCAAGGTGGAGGCTAACGTGGGCGCACCTCAGGTTGCCTACAAGGAGACCTTTACCAAGCCTGTGGATCAGGAGTACAAGTACGCGAAGCAGTCTGGTGGCCGTGGACAGTACGGTCACTGTAAAGTGAAATTCGAGCCCATGGATCCGAACGGAGAAGAGACATTCAAGTTCGAGACATCCGTTGTCGGCGGAGCGATTCCGAAGGAGTATATTCCTGCGGTAGGCGAAGGTATTGAGGAGGCTTCCAGGGCAGGTATCCTTGGCGGATTCCCTGTACTTGGCGTATCCGCAAATGTATACGACGGTTCCTACCATGAGGTCGATTCTTCCGAGATGGCTTTCCACATTGCAGGCTCCATGTGCTTCAAGGAGGCTATGAAGAAAGCGAATCCCGTACTGCTTGAGCCCATCATGAAGGTGGAAGTAACGATGCCCGAGGAGTATATGGGCGACGTAATCGGCGATATCAATTCCCGCCGTGGACGTATTGAGGGTATGGAAGATATCGGCGGAGGCAAGATGGTTAAGGGGTATGTACCGCTTGCCGAGATGTTCGGTTATTCCACCGACTTACGATCCAAGACACAGGGGCGTGGAAATTACTCCATGTTCTTTGAAAAGTACGAACAGGTACCCAAGAGCGTACAGGAAAAAGTCTTGGCGGCTAAAGCAAAGTAGGATGGCTGTGTGACTTTATCCTGAGAAAAAGTATTGGCCGCAAAAGCCAAATAGTGCTTGAAAAACTTGGTAATCTTTAATATAATCAATGGTAGCGGATTCAAATTACCGGATGGTTATGGAAACAAGGACAGTAAATCATTTTAAGGAGGACTTTAGAAATGGCTAAAGCTAAATTTGAGAGAAACAAACCCCATTGTAATATTGGTACCATTGGTCACGTTGACCATGGTAAAACAACTCTGACAGCAGCAATCACGAAGGTACTTTCTGAGAGAGTTGCTGGTAACACAGCTACAGATTTCGAGAACATCGATAAGGCTCCCGAGGAGAGAGAGAGAGGTATCACCATCTCTACCGCTCACGTTGAGTACGAGACAGACAAGAGACACTATGCGCACGTTGACTGCCCCGGCCATGCTGACTACGTTAAGAACATGATCACCGGTGCTGCACAGATGGATGGCGCTATCCTCGTTGTAGCTGCTACCGACGGCGTTATGGCACAGACCAAGGAGCACATCCTTCTGTCCCGTCAGGTAGGCGTGCCTTATATCGTAGTGTTCATGAACAAGTGCGATATGGTAGACGATCCTGAGCTGTTAGAGCTGGTTGAGATGGAGATCACAGAGCAGCTTGAGGAGTATGAGTTCACAGACTGCCCGATCGTTAAGGGTTCTGCTCTGAAGGCTCTGGAAGATCCTGCAGGCGAGTGGGGCGACAAGATCATGGAGCTCATGAGCACTGTTGACGAGTATATTCCGGATCCCCAGCGTGATACAGATAAGCCTTTCCTTATGCCTGTCGAGGACGTATTCTCCATCACAGGCCGTGGTACCGTTGCTACCGGTAGAGTAGAGCGTGGTACTCTGCATATGTCTGATGAAGTTGAGATCATCGGCGTTAAGGAAGAGACTCAGAAGTCTGTTGTAACCGGTATCGAGATGTTCCGTAAGCTGCTTGACGAGGCTCAGGCTGGTGATAACATCGGTGTTCTGCTTCGTGGTATTCAGAGAACCGATATCGAGAGAGGACAGGTTCTTGCTAAACCCGGCACAGTTACCTGCCACAAGAAATTTACGGCTCAGGTTTACGTTCTGACCAAGGACGAGGGTGGCCGTCATACACCTTTCTTCAACAACTATCGTCCTCAGTTCTATTTCAGAACAACGGATATCACAGGTGTATGTAACCTGCCTGATGGCACAGAGATGTGCATGCCTGGTGATAACGTAGAGATGACCATCGAGCTGATTCACCCGATCGCTATGGAGCAGGGTCTTACGTTCGCTATCCGTGAGGGTGGTAGAACTGTTGGTTCTGGTCGTGTGGCTACAATTATTGAGTAATCAGTAAAAAGCTAGATTTTATGGGGCTTTCCGAGGAATCGGGAAGCCCTTTTTGAAACTTTGCAACAGTGAAAAAGTTGTAAGTGGTGCCAAAACGGTGCCGAAAAATAGAACTCCGATGAAATTTTGCACCATTTTTCATCGGAGTTTCCTTTTACCAACCTTTTATTTGTTTTACCTGCTCTGCCCGCTCTTTGTCTTTGTGGTACTGCAACTTGAACTGTATCGTTTCCACTA
>CAMQTN010000050.1 GCA_947037115.1 uncultured Lachnospiraceae bacterium | reverse complement strand
GATTAAGTTCTGCATGAAAGGGGTATGGGTAGAATTTAAATTTACAATTCAGCAATTGAATTTCAGGAAAGGAAAGTATTGACAAAAAGATTTTATTTTGATACACTGAAACACGGTGACGGAAGGCATGTCCTTCCTGTCAGGCTGCTGTGGCTCAGTCGGTAGAGCGTCGCATTGGTAGTGCGGAGGTCACGGGTCCGATTCCCGTCAGCAGCTTTGTTAGAAATGTCGAGAATCCTGTTTTTACGGGATTCTCGCTTTTTATATTTCTATAGAATCAGGCGTTTTTCACGAAAAGGAATTATCATGCAGGAAGATTATAGCGGGTACAGCGACGAAGAACTGTTGATCCGTCTGCGGGACGGGGAGCAGGGCATCACGGATTACATCATGAATAAATATAAAAATCTGGTGAGAAGCAAGGCGAAATCCATGTACATTCTGGGCGCGGACAGCGAAGACCTGATCCAGGAAGGCATGATCGGACTCTTCAAAGCCATAAGGGACTATGACAGCGGCCGGGACGCCAGCTTCTTCACCTTCGCGGATCTGTGCGTCTCAAGGCAGATGTACACGGCAGTACAGGCCTCCAGACGACAGAAGCACATCCCGCTAAACAATTATATTTCCCTCTACGGAAACGTTTCCATGAACCACGACGGCGAAGGAGAGGAGGAAGCATTGCTCAACGTGCTGACCGACGCCTCCGATCTGAATCCGGAAGCGCTGATGATAGACAAAGAAAACGTAGACAGACTGGAAATGCTGTTCGAACGGGAGCTGAGCAGCTTTGAAAAACAGGTGCTCGATCTGTACCTGACAGGAATGGGCTACCAGCAGATCGCGAAGGTGCTGGGACGGGATGAGAAATCCACGGACAACGCCCTCCAGAGAATCAAGACAAAACTCCGAAGGGCGATAAAATAACACATGTTTTAGTAATAATACAACAGCTCAGCCTTGTCCTCTCCCAGCTTCAACCGGTAATACGCCGTCTCCCTGCCTTTCCTGTATTCTTCACTGTCAGAATCATACTCTGCCGTAAAATATAAATATCCGTCTGCGAAATATACGTGGTCAGGACGCGAAACGCTCCTTTCGCCCTCTTCTCCTTCCGGTATCTCCAGATAATCCTCCAAACACTGCGCCACTCTCACAATTCTGCCCGACCGGTCAGGCAGCGCACAGACATTATTTTTTGTGTCCAGATAAATACCCTTCTTCCTGTTACAGACAGGATACCCCGGAAACGTAGATGGGTACAGCGTACCCGTATCCACATCCCACACCGTCATATAATAACATTTGTCCCCGTCTTCCTCCGGACTGCCCGCTGTATAATAATCCGCCGCATAGTATACCAGTGTCCGGCCCGCATCCTGCCTGAGGTAAAAGTTTTCCTCATAGGTCGGCTTATCGGCAATAATGCTCTGTATCGCCCGATAGTCCGTTCCATCCCGCCTTATGCTGATGATACTGCCTCCCTGATAAAACCGCTCCCTTCCGTCATAGCCGCCATAAGTAAAGAAAAGCCTGTCCTCCAGAACTTCCAGTTGTATGATGCTTTTTATGTAAGTTTTCTCGTCAGAAATCAGCGTGATCACCTTCTGCCAGATTCCCTCCGGGGATACCGCATATAAATCCGTATTCCTGGCAGACTCCGGCCCGCTCCCCCGGAGGCAGGACAGATAAATCCAGCCGTCCTGATACGCCTCAAAGCTCCATTGCAGGAACTCCTCCTCATTCCAGCCGTCTCCCTTCAAAAGAAGTCCAAGGCTCCTGCAGTCTCCACTGACACAGTCCAACACACGGATCTCGCTTACCAGCCCATGGCCGCCCTCCTGCATCTCCAGAAACAGGACATTTCCTGTCTCGTCTACGGCCTTGATCTCCCCGAATCCGTAATCGATCCGGTTCTTTCCTTCCATATCCACGGAATAGATCCGGTATTTCTGATCCAAAGCGTCACTCCTGCACTCGGTCATATAAAACCGATCTCCGATCAGGTAAAACTCTCCCCATCCGTTATCCTTAAAAAGCTCCCTCCTCACCCCTTCCTGATCCACGCAGACCATTTCTTTTTCCCCGTCAGTAACCGTGTAAGTCCTTCCCAGCCCATCCACCCCGGAGGCTTCCTCGTGATACTGTCGATAATATACCCTGCCATCCTGACAGGCATAAAAATGATCCGTCCAGTCCATTTCTTCCAGCAGGGACAGATCATCCGTATACTCGGCTTCGATGACTTCATCGCTGTATTTTGCCGGAAAGATTTCCTCCCCGTATTTCATCGTGACTCTGGGCTGTCTTTCCGGCAGGGTCTCCCAATATTCCTCAAACGCGAAATCATCTGTGTCCTCCCGTATCTTTGCGCCGTCATGGGTGTGCGCATCTTCGGACGGCCCGTCCTCCCTGTCATGCGATACTTCCCGCTCCCGCACATCCCCGGAAAACGCCTTCCCATCCATACGGTACACGGCTTCCCGCCCCTGCGTCCTTTTGTGGCTGACAAGCATAACGCCCATAAACACCGCTAAAATCAGGATGCTTCCAAGCCTTTTTCCATCCATTATGACCTCCCCGCCAGAGCATCTACTGCGCTTTCCCGTCACTCCGGCCGCATCCCGGACAGCCTTCACAGCCCCGCGCGCCCACGTCTTCGCTGTAGAGTTCTCTCGGACTGGTAAGCAGACAGACCGCCTGGGCGGAAATGCCCTCGCCCCTTCCGGTAAAACCAAGCCCCTCCTCGGTGGTGGCCTTCACGTTCACCTGACTCACTTCGATTCCCAGCGCCCTCGCAATATTCTCCCTCATCTGGTCGATGTGGGGCCGCATTTTCGGCGCCTGCGCGATGATGGTAGCGTCAATATTTTCCACCAAAAACAAATTTTCCTCCAAAAGCTTCGCCACATGCTCCAAAAGCTTTATGGAGGAAATTCCTTTGTAGGCGGGATCCGTATCCGGGAAATGTTTCCCGATGTCCCCCAGAGCCGCCGCCCCAAGCAGCGCGTCCATCACGGCGTGGAGAAGCACATCCGCGTCGGAGTGGCCGAGAAGCCCCTTCTCATAAGGGATCTCCACCCCGCCGATGATACACCTGCGTCCCTCGGTCAGTCTGTGTACGTCATATCCCATTCCGATTCTCATATCGTTTCAATCTCACTTTCTTCCTGCGCGAAAAGCCTAATGCAATAATCACTTTAATCTGCTTTTCTTCCTGTAGGAAAAGATAATCATAGCATCTGTAATTTAATTCTGTTTCTCTAAAATAAGGTCAAGCAGCCTGTCCGCCACTTCCTCCTTGGTCATCAGCGGCAGCTCCACAGCGTCCTCCTTCGTGAGAACGGTCACCACATTGGTGTCCGTACCAAAGCCCGCACCTTCCTGCCGCAGATTGTTGGCCACAATCATGTCGATCTTTTTCTTTTCCAATTTCGCCCGGGAATTTTCCAAAAGATGCTCCGTCTCCATGGAAAAGCCGCATAAAAACTGCCCTTCCCTTCGATGGTCGCCAAGCCATGCCAGAATATCCTCCGTGCGCTCCAACGCGATGGACAATTCCCCGTCCTTCTTCTTGATCTTTTCCTGCGCCACTGCCGCCGGGCGGTAGTCCGCCACCGCCGCCGCCTTGATGATGATATCCTGCGCAGGAGCCGCTTCCTTCACCGCCTGCGCCATATCTGCCGCAGACACAACCGGCACAACCCGCACGCCCACAGGCGGCTGTAAATCCGTCTTTCCTGACACAAGTGTCACATCCGCACCTCGAAGCATCGCCTGCCTGGCAACGGCATATCCCATCCTGCCCGTGGAATGATTGCTGATGTAACGAACCGGATCCAGTTTTTCCTGCGTCGGCCCCGCCGTGACAAGGAGTTTTTTCCCTTCCATATCCTTCGGGGTCAGCGCATGTACAATGGCCTCAAAGAGAACTTCCGGCTCCGGCATTTTGCCCGCGCCCACGTCACCGCAGGCAAGATACCCCATAGCGGGATCAATCACTTCCATGCCGTATTCCTGCAGTTTCTTTATATTATCCTGCACAATGGGATTTTCATACATCCGGGTATTCATGGCCGGCGCAAAAACCTTCGGACAGCGGCAGGCCAGAAGGGTTGTGGTCAGCATATCGTCCGCAATACCGCAGGCCGCCTTCGCGATCACATCCGCAGAGGCAGGCGCCACAAGAAACACGTCAGCCAGCTTTGCCAGCGCCACGTGCTCCACATTAAACTGAAAATTGCGGTCGAAGGTGTCCACCAGACACTTGTTTCCCGTCAACGATTCAAAAGTGATGGGATTAATGAAATTGGTCGCGTTCGGCGTCATGATCACCGTCACATCCGCCTGCTTTTTCGCAAGCATACTGGCAAGAGATGCAATTTTATAGGCGGCGATACTGCCGCTGACGCCCAAAACAATGTGTTTTCCTTTTAATAGCATGTGTTACCTCTTTTCAGTCCTGCCACCAGACCAACCTTTTACCACTGTACTGCATCTTCTCCACTATTCCATATTTCTTTGATAAATCAACCCCAGTCCTTTCAGGGTGAGCTCGTTATCGCAGACAATATTTTTCTTACAGTGGGGGACAATGCTTCCCGCAAGGCCGCCCGTCGCCACCACCGGCGCCTCGTAGCCCAGCTCGTCGTAAATACGCTCGATCATGCCGTCCAGACAGGCCGCCTGTCCCATCACGATACCGCTCTTCATACAGTCGATGGTATTTCTGCCGATCACCTTCTTAGGCGGCTCCAGACTGATCCTGGGAAGCTGGGAGGTGCGGTTTACCAGCGAGTCAAGGGAAACCTTAACCCCCGGCAGAATCATACCGCCCACATAGTTTTTCTTCTCATCCACAACGCTGATGGTGGTAGCGGTTCCCATGTCGATCATGATGATCGGCGCGCCGTAGTAATGCAGCCCTGCCACCGCGTTTACCACCAGATCCGACCCAAGCTGGGCCGGGTTGTCCATTAAAATATTCAAACCTGTCTTGAGACCGGGGCCGACCACCATGGGCGCCTGATGAAACATTTTCTCCAGACCGGTCTTCACAATATTGTTGAGGGGCGGCACGACCGAGGAGATAATGCTTCCGGTAATGTCCTTCATGCCGATGCGGTACAGCTCAAAAAGTGTGCGAAACTCCACCACATATTCCAGTTCTGTCTTGGCCAGATTCGTGGACACGCGCTCCACGAAGCATACCTTCTCCCCGTCTATACATCCGATGACAATATTTGTATTGCCGATGTCAACTGCCAAAATCATGCCTTTGCCCTGCTTTCTTACTATTTGGTGTATTGTTCTCTTTTATTTCATGGCCGCTTGCTTTTCTTTTGCGGCTTCTATATGGCTCTCAGTACATTTCACTTGCAAATCCGCGCTTCTAAGCCCGGGCCGCCATTTTACCTGCCTGCTCCGTTTTCTGTCCGCTTTTCTCGTAGACAGGCTTTACTCTCGTCAGCGCGTAGCCGACGCCCGCTACAATGATCGCCGCAACCACAGCCTCCACGATGCCGTTAAAGGTCACAACGCCCATGATCACATCAAGCACAGCCTCCCCCGCAACGCCAACCGCCTGTGCATAAGCTTCCTTATACAGGATAAAAATACCGCTCATGACAAACAGCGTATTGGTGAAAGCGCCTGCCAGACCCGCATAGGCCAGTGCAAGGTTTGCGCTGCCCTTTTTGCTGCCGCTTACCGTGAGCACCACCATAAGCACAATGCCTGCCGCAAGACCAATCAGCGTGCAGATCACGGCACTGACCGTCTCCGGCAGTAAACGTATTAAAAATGCCCTTGCGGAAATAAACAAAATCAAAGATGCCGCTGCATCAACAACAATTCTCATCACTTTCTGTTCGCTCTTCAAAGCCCTGCGAATCAGGATGTAGACAAAATAAGGCACAACGCCGACCAAAATTCTCGGCACAAAGCAGATGTACAGGCTCTTGAAGACACCCGCTACACCGTCTATGTTGTAGGCCAGAACCGGCGAAAATACAAACGCCGAGGCTGTGGCCGCCTTAAATGTGTTGTTGATAAAGCTGGTAAGTCCGAATACGAATCCTAAAAATGCACCTTTCTTCGGTCCGAGAAATAGCGCTCCAAGGATTACCGGGATGTGAATGATCGTCGCGTTGATCACGACAAGCGGGATATATCCCAGTGGTGTGAATGCCATAATCACGATTATGGCGGTGAACAGTGCCGTAAGCACCAGTTCGTAGGTCTTTTCATTTTTCATGGTACAATTTCCTCCTGTTATTATTCTCATGCGAGATACAATACGGTGTCATAATACCACATTGATAAATTTTTGACAATATATTTTTGCGCTATGTTATACTAATTATAATACCCGATACGCCCGGTACAAAACACCGTCTGCCATCAGATCAAACTGGTATTGCAATAATGAAAAGAGATAGCGCAAATGAAAAAAAGATTTATTATGGGACTTTCCCTGCTCTGCATGATGGGGTTATGCGCATATATCGGCGCTTCCAGCGGCAAAAATTTTATGAAAGCAAAGCAGGACACAACAGGGCAATAGCCTGCACGCAAAAAAACAGGAGCCAGTGCAATGCCACTGCATTACACCGACTCCCGAAATCCGATAAAATGATAGCTCTCCATGATCTGCATATATTTGACGACCCGCGGATACAGAGGCTCCACTTCCTCCCCGAACTCCGCTTTCTGGAGATCGGCAAGCTCCATTACCGTCCGCCTGCCGTCAATGAGCGGCCAGAGAAAGCTCCCGTACTTCTCCATATGCACCTTCGTCACCTTCGGACGCTTAAAGAACTTCTGCGCAATCCGGTTAAAGACACCCGTATTTTCGACTTCCAGGACGACGATTCCCTCGTCGTCCTGGTTCCATACAAGCGCCGGATTTCTCTCTGGTATCAGATCCAGATAGTTTTTCTGCTGCTTTTTCTTTTTCATCAATTCTTACTCTTCTTCCACAGAGAGAACTTTAACAGGCACAGAATCATCACAACCATCAGCACGACACCGCCGATATTGCCAAGATTCATAGAACCCGACAGATCCATGGTAATGCCGCAGACTGCAAGGATGGCTAAGAGGATGCCTACCAGACCTTCACCCGCAATCATACCCGCACAGTACAGCGTGCCATCCGTTGACTGTCTCTCTTTCGTCTTTGCATCCACATTCTTCCTGCCGTCCATGAACATGCGGACAACGCCGCCGATCATAATGCTGGCATTCAGATAAATCGGCAGATACAGACCGATGGCAAAAGGCATAACCGGAATCCGCAGGATTTCCAGGCCAAGAGCCAGAAATACGCCGATAAATACAAGGTTCCACGGAAGCTCGCCGCCCATGATACCCTCTACAATCATCTTCATCAAAGTAGCCTGCGGGGCCGGAACCTCCGCGCCGCCGTAGCCCCATGCCGCATTCAGCAGGTAGAGCACGCCGCCGATGGCAAGGCCGGAAGCAACCACACCAACCAGCTCACCGATCTGCTGCTTCTTAGGTGTTGCGCCCAGAAGAAAACCGGTCTTCAAATCCTGTGACGTATCTCCTGCAATCGCTGCGATAATACAGATTACGGAACCGATGGCAATGGCGCCCATCATGCCTGTAATACCGCTGTCGCCCGTCGCCTTGATGGTAATCGTCGCGATCAGAAGCGTTGCAATCGCCATACCGGAAACCGGGTTATTGGAGCTTCCGATCAGTCCCACCATACGGGAGGACACCGTGGCAAAGAAGAAACCAAACACAACGATAAGTAATGCGCCCAGAATATTGACAGGGATCGCCGGAACAAGCCAGATGATCACGATCATTGCCACGATACCGATCAGCACAATACTCATGGGCAGATCCTGCGCGGTTCTGGCATCACTGGTATTCTTGCCGCCCTTCATACTTTTGATGGAGTCACGGAACGTCGTTACAATCAGAGGCAGGGACTTGATCAGGGAAATAATACCGCCTGTGGCGATCGCGCCCGCGCCGATGTATCTCACATAGGAGCCCCAGATGTTGCCTGCACCGCCCTCCGCATAGAGCTGTCCGATGGTCGTGCCCGCAGCCGCAGGATACATCCAGGTATCCGCACCGAACAGGCAGATCATGGGGATAATCACCATCCAGCCAAACAGGGAACCCACAAACATATAAGAGGCGATTCTGGGCCCAACGATATAGCCCACGCCCAAAAGGGCCGGGTATACTTCCATACCAAGCTCTCCCTTGAAAGCCTTTAACTCCGCGGCAATATCCGCCGGAATCACCTTGATACCGTCCACAATAAACTTAAAGATAGCCGCAAGGCCCATGCCGCTGAATACGGTGGAGGCGTTGGAGCCGCCCTCCTCGCCTGCCAGAAGCACTTCCGCACAGGCTGTCCCCTCCGGATAGAGCAGGGTTGCATGTTCCTTCACGATCAGCGCGTTGCGCAGCGGGATCATGAACAGCACGCCCAGAATACCGCCGCAGAGCGCGATCAGCGTAATCTCCACCAGACTGGGCATACCGCAGAGCCCTTCCTCCGCCCACAGGAAAAGCGCAGGCATCGTGAAGATGGCGCCGGCCGCCAGGGACTCGCCCGCAGAACCGATAGTCTGCACCATGTTGCTCTCCAGAATGGAGTTTTTCTTCATGATCACACGGATCACGCCCATGGAAATAACTGCCGCAGGTATCGACGCAGACACTGTCATGCCCACGCGAAGACCAAGATATGCGTTAGCCGCACCAAACACGATGGCAAGGATAATTCCCATGATAATCGATGTCACCGTAAATTCCGGGGTAATTTTTTCCGCAGGAATATACGGCTTGAAATCTTTGTTTTCTTCCATCTTTTCATCTCCTTCTTTTATTGTTAGCGGTTTGTCCGCTCCATATAGGTAAAATTATACTGAAATTTGTACGGTTTTACAAGGAATTTTTGTTCACACTTGTCAATCTCCGTCACATGTGTATAATTTAAAGTACCTGTTGTGGTCGCCCTGCACTGTAAACGGCAGGACAGCCGGCCCCTCGGGATAACAGCCATAATACGCGAATCAGGAGCGCATGAACCGCTCCCCGCAAAGAAAACGGAGGATCCCATGACTGCATTAAAACCCATCAAAGAAGGAAAAGTACGTGAAATTTATGACAACGGAGACAGCCTGATCATGGTCGCAACCGACCGCATCAGCTGCTTTGACGTGATTTTAAAAAATCAGGTAACAAAGAAAGGCGCCGTTCTGACACAGATGTCAAAATTCTGGTTCGACATGACAGCCGACATCCTGCCCAACCACATGATTTCCGTGGATGTAAATGATATGCCCGAATTTTTCAGACAGGAAAAATTCCATGGCAGCAGCATGCTCTGTAAAAAACTCGACATGCTCCCCATCGAGTGCATTGTCCGCGGCTACATCACAGGCAGCGGCTGGGCAAGCTACCAGAAAGACGGCACAGTCTGCGGCATCACGCTTCCCGAGGGCTTAAAAGAATCCGATAAGCTGCCGGAGCCTATCTACACACCCTCCACTAAGGCGGAGATCGGCGATCACGACGAGAACATCTCATACGAGCAGAGCGTGGCCTATCTGGAAAAACGCTACCCCGGCAAGGGCGAGGAGTACGCTTCGAAACTGCGCGATTACACCATTGCCCTCTATAAGAAATGCGCCGAGTACGCGCTGACCCGCGGTATCATTATTGCGGATACGAAGTTTGAATTCGGATTGGACGAAGGCGGCAATATTGTTTTAGGCGATGAGATGCTCACCCCGGACAGTTCCCGCTTCTGGCCCGCCGACGGCTATGAGCCGGGACACGGACAGCCCTCCTTTGACAAGCAGTTTGCCAGGGACTGGCTCAAAGCCAACGAAGGACATGACTGGACACTGCCTCAGGAGATTGTGCAGAAGACGATTGATAAATACTTACAGGGATATGAACTTCTGACAGGAAAGAAACTTTGAATCTATTTTCAAAATGGCGTGGATGATGGTATCCGCGCCTTTTTTTATGCATATGAATTTGAAATGCCCCCAACAGCCGGCAAAAGAGATCCCCATTCCAATCTCACCACTTCCCAGATAACTTCCATTTCATACTTGGAAAACCATATTGACAAAATGATATCAATTTGATATCATTCAAATATCAGATATATTTATACATCAACATGGCAGGAAAACCTGCTCCACAGAAAGGACAAGATATTATGGAAGAAAAGGTACTGAACAAAAACAAAAACGGTATGACAATGCTGGTGCTGGCAGTTCTGCTCTATGTGGCGGCTATCGGGGCAATGATCGTTGGCGGTAACCTTGGGCTCAGCGAATCAGGTCCGAAAAGCCCTTTGGGGGTCGCTCTTTTTGTGCTCGGCCTCGTCTATGTGCTCACCGGCTGGCTTCTATTCTTCGGCCTCACGGTTATGCGCCCACAGGAAGCGGCTGTCCTTACCCTTTTCGGAAAATACGTCGGTACGCTCAAAGGCGACGGTTTCTACTGGGTGAACCCCTTCTGTACCGCCATCAATCCCGCTGCCGAGACAAAATTAAAGCAGAGCGGCGATGTGGACGGCGCAGCAGGCGGCAGTCTTCTCAATCTGGCCACTAACAGCCAGAACGTTCAGGTAAAAGTGGTCAACAAAAAAATTTCCCTGAAGATCATGACCCTGAACAACAGCCGCCAGAAAATCAACGACTGTCTGGGCAACCCCATTGAGATCGGCATCGCCGTGATGTGGCGGGTGACGGACACAGCCAAGGCTGTATTCAGCGTGGATAACTACAAAGAATATCTCTCGCTCCAGTGCGACAGTGCACTCCGAAACATCGTGCGTCTCTACCCCTACGACGTAGCGGAGAACGTGGACACCACCGGAGACGGACAGGCGGACGAGGGGAGCCTGCGCGGTTCCAGCGAAGTAGTGGCCGAGCGAATCCGGAAAGAAATTCAGTCCAAAGTAGATCAGGCCGGCCTTGAAATTATCGAAGCCCGTATCACCTATCTCGCCTACGCGCCTGAAATAGCAGCAGCCATGTTACAGAGACAGCAGGCTTCTGCAATCATCGACGCAAGAAAAATGATCGTGGACGGCGCGGTCGGCATGGTGGAGATGGCTTTGGATCGTCTCTCCGAAAAGAAAGTCGTTGAATTGGATGAAGAACGCAAAGCAGCTATGGTATCCAATCTGCTGGTGGTACTGTGCGGCAATCGGGAAGCCCAGCCCATTGTCAACTCCGGAAGCCTCTACTAAATGGCGGACAGCGGAAAAAAACAAGTCCCCCTTCGTCTGTCAGCCAAGCTCTATGACGCCATCGCAGCCTGGGCAGAGGATGATTTTCGATCTGTGAACGGCCAGATAGAGTATCTGCTGACAGAATGTGTCCGTCAGCGAAAGAAAAACGGGGCTCCCGTTCCCCACGAGCTGGACGTCCCGCCTGAACTTGATATCTGAAAAAAGGGCTGTTGCTTCACGACTTTTCAATCGTTAAAGCAACAGCCCTTTCGCATTTTAAAACTCAAGTTCCGAAACTTCAATACTAAATGTTGAAAGCTTTAATCTGGCAATCCTGATCTGATAATCAAGTTCTTTGTTTTCACCTGTTTCGTGCGCTTTGATTCTCATTAGATTCACATATCACTGCACCACGCCGTCTCCGCCTCTGGTCCACACAATGTTATTGCTGATCATCTCGTCAATGTCCATACCAATGATCTCCGACGCACGCGCCTTGGCAGCGCCCTCGTTTGCCGTACCAAGACTCTTGTAGATATCGTAGGCAGGCTTGTGGCTTCCATCCAGATTTGTGATACCCAGATTCAGCTTACTCTCCATCTCGTGCGCATCATCCTTCAGACGGAAAAGCATAAACGCATCCACATCCGGAAGGGACGCTGCCTTCAGATAACCGTAAACCACCGACGCCTCCTGCTTTTCCTCACCAAAATAGGAGGTATATCCAATCTCCGCCAGAGAAATGCTGCGAACCTGCCCTGCGGGGTTTAAGAACTTGGACTGATGCATATAATCGATCAGCACGTCAATGTTCTGCATCGTAATGTAGGGAGTCGAAACATTCTGCTTCACCCATACCGCCGGCCCGTTCCACGCATAGGGATCATAGAGCGGAGAATTGTAGGGATGATAGGAAAGTCCCCAGTCAATATTACCCTCCCGGTTTATATAATAGTTAAACTGATCCAGATAATCCTTAGCCAGAAAGCTGCCGGGATTCGACTTGCGTCCCCACTCCTGATCGATGGAATTGTATACCTGCACGTTGGCGTTCATGGCTTTCAACTCATTATAGAAAATGCGGAAAGCCTTGACATAAGCGCTCACATTTACATCAAGCGAGCTGGAATCCATATACCACCAGGAGGTTCTCGCATTTACCTCATTGCCCAGAATCCAGTTATCTATCTGGCCATGGCCGGTCTGTCCCGAGTACCGCTGTCCCAAAAAGGCACACACCGCCTTCAGATGCTCTACGCCGTCTTCCTCTTCCACATTGAGGGCATAGCTGGGACACTCCGCCCCGCCTCTCGCCAGCGGATGCACCAGATCCTGTGACCCCTCGTTTCCGCCCCTGTTTAAGAGCACCATGGTCACCTGTATTCCCTGATCGTTAAATCCCTTGATCATCTGATCATAATGGGTCACCCTGCCATTGCTGAAATAGTAGGTCCGACCGTTATAGTCAAAGGAAACCGTCCCCGACGATCCCGGCGCCGCACATACCTCATCCAGATAGAGGTTGTAGACTACCTGCTGGATACCAAGATCCCTGAGTTCGCCGGTCGCGATCGCGGACACCTCCGGCAGAAGCCCTTTGATTCCCCGGTTCATCCGCGCCGAAGTGTATGCAGCGTTGGCCTCCGGGTTTGTGATATAATGCTCGTCACTGACCTGGACCATCTGGCCGTCCCGCTTCACCGCCACCAGAAATTTGCGGCTCAAATTGGAGTCGGCCGTATTGTAGTTGAGCGGAAAGGTCGCAGTCACGGATGCGCCCGCATCCACTGAAGCCACCACTGTGCCGACCGGACCGTCCTGATAAACCTCATCCGCATAGATATAATATTTCCCGTCATCGCCGGGCGGAACGCTGTTCGCCTTCAACGTACAGGTCACATTTCCACCCGAAATCTGGCAGGAACTGATCGCCACCGGCCTGCCCGCCGCCTGTACCTGACTGCCGCCGATTATGACTGACACAGTCAACAACAATAATGCCGCAAAGCCTTTCCAAACTTTTGTAACTCCTCTTTTGCACACTCTCATTCGCTGTCTCCTAACATATAATATCTTCCAATCTTACCTCTGTTACTCCTGCCTTTGTGCCTACCGCCCGGCGACATCGGGAATCCCCGCAAAGCCTTTCTCCAGCTCCTCATCTGTGGGAACATAATCCGACATCTCGCCGTCGTGAAACTTCCCGTAAGCCACCATATCGAAATACCCCGTCCCGGTCAACCCAAAGACGATGGTTTTCTCCTCTCCGGTCTCCCTGCACTTCACGGCTTCATCTATGGCAACTCTGATGGCATGAGCGCTCTCCGGCGCAGGGAGAATCCCCTCCACTCTGGCAAACTCTTCCGCCGCCTTAAATACCGCAGTCTGCTCCACGCTGGTCGCCTCGATCAGACCATCGTCATACAATTGCGACACCACTGAACTCATACCGTGATACCGAAGGCCCCCGGCATGATTCGGCGCAGGCATAAAACCGCTTCCCAGCGTATACATCTTAGCCAGCGGGCAAACCTTACCCGTATCGCAGAAATCGTACACAAATTTTCCTCTGGTCAGGCTCGGGCAGGACGCCGGCTCCACCGCAACAATCCGATAATCAGCTTCGCCCCGCAGGTTTTCTCCCACAAACGGCGAAATCAGGCCGCCAAGATTAGAACCGCCGCCCGCGCAGCCGATAATCATATCCGGTTTGATATCGTATTTTTTAAGCGCCGCTTTTGTCTCCTCACCGATGATGGACTGGTGCAGTAATACCTGTGACAGCACACTTCCCAGCACATAACGGTAACCTTCCCGGCTCCCTGCTGCCTCCACCGCCTCGGAGATGGCGCACCCCAGACTGCCTCCCGTACCCGGGAACTCTGCAAGGATCTTTCGCCCCACCTCGGTCGTATCGGAGGGCGACGGTGTCACCTGCGCGCCGTAAGTCCGCATCACTTCCCGCCGGAACGGCTTCTGCTCATAAGAAACTTTTACCATATATACATGGCAGTCGAGATCAAAATAGGAACACGCCATGGAGAGCGCCGTGCCCCACTGTCCCGCGCCGGTCTCCGTGGTCACACCCCTGAGCCCCTGCTGTTTCGCATAATACGCCTGCGCAATCGCTGAGTTTAGCTTGTGGCTTCCACTGGTATTGTTTCCCTCGAATTTGTAATAAATTTTTGCCGGTGTGTCCAGTTTCTTTTCCAGACAGTAGGCCCGCACGAGCGGCGATGGGCGGTACATTTTATAAAAATCAAGAATCTCCTGCGGAATATCAATATAAGCGTCCGTATCATTTAACTCCTGCCTGACAAGCTCGTCGCAAAACACGCCCCGCAGCTCCTCAAAAGTCATGGGCTTTAACGTCCCCGGATTCAACAGCGGCGCCGGCTTATTCTTCATATCTGCACGGACATTGTACCACTGCTTCGGCATCTCCTCCTCTTCCAGATAAATCTTATAAGGTATGGTTTTTGCTGACATCATTTCTCTCTCCTGAATTTCTCAAATTAAATCAATGCGCTTTCAGACGGAAGCTGCTGGTCTGGTTCTTCATCTGGTTCACCTGCTCAAACAGCTCTGCGCTGACTGCCGCCGATTCCTGGCTGTTGGCGGTATTGGTCTGCACCACGCTGGCAATCTGCCCAAGGCCCTCGGCCACCTGTGATACTGCTTCCGCTTCATCCTGCACCGCATCGGTAATCTCGTCAATGGCGCCATTGGACTGGTTGACAAGCGTGAGTGTTTTCTGGAGTGTACCGGAAACTTCATTCACAATCGAGCTGCCCTTCGCCGTAGCCCGGACAGAGTTCTCAATCAGCTCCTTCGTGGCCTTGGCTGCCTGATCAGACTTCGCGGCAAGGTTACGCACTTCATTTGCCACCACGGCAAAACCTTTTCCGGCTTCTCCTGCACGGCTTGCTTCCACGGAAGCGTTAAGCGCCAGAATATTCGTCTGGAAGGCAATATTTTCTATCGTGGAAATAATGTTCTCAATTTGTTCTGAGGTGGTACTGATATCAGCCATGGCGTTGACTAACTGTTCCATCTGCTGGCTGCTCAGATTCACCTGATCTCCTGTCGCATGCGCATTGTCCCGCACCTCAGCGGATTTTCGGATATTCTGTTTCGCGCTTCTGGACAGCTCATCAAGCGTGGCGGAAAGCTCCTCCACCGCAGCTGCCTGTTCTGTCGCGCCCTGTGCCAGCATCTGTGACCCGTTGGAAAGTGTCCTCGCATGCTCATATACCGTATCTTCCACCTGATGGATATTGGCCATAACCGATGAAAGCGAATTTGTAAAGCTGTCAATCGAATCCGATATGGAACGGAAATCCCCGATAAACGGTACAGAAGCGGACACATCAAAATTACCTCTGGAAAGCTCCTCCATCATGCGGTTGATATCTTCGATATACTGATGCGTCTGATTTATGGACTGTCTCAGTGTTCCGGAAAGATCACCGATCTCATCGTTTGCCTTATAATTTAAATCCAGCTTCATGCGGCCTTCCTGTAAGGGCCTGGTCTTCTCCGTAATGATAAGAATGGGCTTCACCACTTTCTTCATAATATAGATCACCAGACTCAAAAGGAAAAACAAAGTCAGCAGGAGGCCGACGCCCGTGACCACATGCATGGTAGACAATGTTTTCTCCATATTCGCCGCACTTATTTCGTTCAGCGCCGTTCCCCGTTCCACAACCTGATCCAGAAGACCCACCAGCACACTCAGATTACTCATAATGGTATCCTGATAATATGCCTGCGCCTGCGCCGGGTCCGTCTCATACAGCTCCAACACATAGGTTGCAGACTCGTGCAGTTCCTTGTGGAGCGGCTCAAGCTGGCTGCGCAGATCCAGAATCTCTTTATCGGCCGTTCCCGCCTCGCCATAGAGCCACTGTCCCAGCACACAGCCCGTCGGGTCAGTGCTCCCGGTAAATTCCGAGCCGCTGTACAGAGCGTTACTTAAATTGGAAGACCACTTGTAATGAGCCGCCTCCGCTTTCTGCGCCCTCTGTAAGAGGGCGTTCACCGAAGCGTTGTCCGCATCAGAAGCCTCCACATCAAAAATATTTTTGGTTGTCAGCAGGCTGAACAGCAACACTGCCAGCAAAGCCGCCACAACCCGAACTCCCGCCATGATCTTTATACTTTTTCGCATTTTGTCCTCCCTTATGCCCACGGATATTAAAATCCGGCTCAACCTTTATGGTAACATAGCCGTATTGAGGTTATCCTGCCATCAAGTAAAGCCGGTCATTAAGGAAATTGTAACATAGCCGGGCGGGTATTTCAATTAGTTTCTATTGGCAATTCTACAGACTGCATGCTTTATCTGTCTGTTATCTGTCTATCAAATTCAGAAATAATTCATACGAAAGGCAGATTGTCGTTGACGTACCGTTTGCGTATAAAGTATAATTTTATTTCAACTATGACTTATTTATAAAATTACGGAGGAAGCGAGGACAACATTTTGAGACAGTTTTTTGGTATGAGCCAGAACGGGAACCTGCAGGAAGCCGTTCAGGGCTTAAGAAATCCGCAATTGATTATGCTCTTATCCAACACAGAACAGTTTGAAGCGCATGTGGCAAAGCTGGAAGCGCTTTTCCCCAATGTCCCCAGCATCGGATGCATCGGCATGAGTTACGATACAAGGGTCGTGGAGAAAGGCGTGGGAGTCATTGCCTTTTACGACGGCATCAACGCAGTTGCAAATGTACTGGAAGAGGTGTCTGTCATGCCGGTAAAGTACATCGAGCGCCTGCAGCAGGATATCCGTACCCTCGGCAGTTCCCAGCATGATACCGTATGTATCGATTTTTGTTCCGGAAACGACGCCTGCGTGCTTACCACCATTTACAGCGCGCTGCGCCCTAACAATATCTCCCTGGTTGGCGGAACCGGCGACGGCGGAAAAATTTCCGCAAACGGCAAAGTTTACCATGATGCAGTAGCCTATGCGCTTGTCAAAAATCTGGGCGGCAAGGTAAAAGCCTACAAGGAAAACATTTATCACCAGAAGGGCAACTACCGTTTTATCGCCTCAGGCACCGACAAAGCCAGCTACCTGCTTGGACAGTTGAACGGAACATCTGCAAAACAGGTCTACCAGAATATTCTCCACGTATCAGAAAGCCAGATCTCAACACAGACATTCAAAAATCCGTTCGGAAAAGTCAGCGGCAACGACACCTGCATTATCTCCATCAAGGAGGTCAGCGGCAATGGCCTGACATGTTTCAGGCAGGTCAATGATTCGGACGTGCTTATCATGTTGGAATTGGGCGATTTCAGAGCGATTGTCCGGGACACGATCCGAACGATCAGGAACGATTTCCCCAAAATCTCGGCTGTTTTTTCCGTCAACTGCCTGTTCCGCTATCTTCTTTTTACCGACAACCATTATATGAGCGACTACCTGATGGAAATGAGTGTCCTTGGCAGCCACGCCGGCCTGGTCGGATATGGGGAACATTACAACAACCAATTTGTCAACCAGTCTATGACCTGTGTTGTATTTGAATAGAGGGAGGAACAACAATGAAATTACATAAAAAATCCCGAAAAGAGACAAAAAGCCTGTATCCGGTCATATATGTGATCGAACGGCTCAAGGAATACCGCAATACGCTGATCAAAAACGAAGTGGACTCCCTTCATGAATTAAGCATGGTGAGCAGATCCTTCAACAAGGTGCTGCAGGATTCGGAAGATCTGAAGTCTTCTCTGCTGGACTTTGAACAGACCTTCGCCAACATCAATACCGTGGCCGGCCAGTTTGCCTCCGTAAAGGAAAATATCTCCAGCTCTGTGGTAAAGGTGCAGAGCGAAGTGGAAACCCTGAAAGAAAGCTCTCTCCTGGCGTCGAACTATTTCGATGAGATGCAGAGCACATTTGATGCATTCCAGCTCTCCGTAGATGAAATCAAGAAATGTATGGGACAGATTGTGTCCATCGCAAACCAGACAAACATCCTTTCCATCAACGCCTCCATAGAAGCCGCCAGAGCCGGCGAGCAGGGCCGGGGCTTCGCCACCGTAGCCGGGGAGGTAAAACATCTGTCTGACCAGATAAAGGATCTGGTCGCCACTGTAGATTCACGCATCGGAGACGTCGAACAGGGCACGGCACAGCTGAACGCCAGCATCCAGGTCTCCCATCAGGCCTTAGGCGAAAGTATCTCCAAAGTAGATGAAACTTATGAAATGTTTGACCATATCACACAGGCCGCAGAGGAAACGGAATCCGTACAGGCCGAGATTTCTCAGGTAATCGACGATTCCAAAGCCAAGCTCCATACACTGGACGATTTCTTCGATCAGATCAAAAAGCAGTACGGAAAGGTCATGCGGCACATTAACCGTGTCAATGTCATGGGAACTACCAAGAGCGCCATGTATGAGGATATCGACAATATGATGTCTCAGATTCCGCCCATTATTAACGACTATACCTCAAACTAAAAGAAAGCAGAAAGTAAGGACGCAGGCCGGAAGAAATTTCCTTTCTGGCAGCCCGCCATTCTTCTGGCCTGCTCCTGGATCTGCTTTCTTTTCTGCTTTCAGCCACAGTCCGGCTCCTCCGCGTCAAACAGTTTCCCCGTTGCAAAGGGGCTTCCCACGTCGCAGCGCCCATGGTGATAAGCCTTCCTGCTGTCTCCCTCGGCAACTTCCTCTGAAGTCTCCACCCTGATCCGGCTTACGCCGGTCTGCGTCAGGTTGTCCAGCATTTTGATAACATCATCCACTTCACCCATCTTCATACCTCCCTCCGAATACAGCGCCATTCATTCCTGTTTTCATAAAGCCCCGCCGCAGATCATACTTCCGTCAGGCCGCGGGTTGATTGTTTACGCCATTGTTCTGCCACCTGCAAAATTCTTTCGATAAGTGCACTTTTACCATCGGTATATGCAATTCTGTCTTCCGGATACGCTTCAGCCAGACGCTCTTTTAAGCCGGAATATTCCCTGGCTACCTCTTCGTGTGCATTCAAATAATCACGCATATTGATATAATTGACCCATGCTTCCCGTCCCCAGATTACCACATGGATATAATGTGTCTGTATATTATTTTCCAGATCGCCGGCAACATATAAATGTTGTCCGGGATGATCCTGCCTGCGATAAGCAATACCATGTTCCATCAAAACATCATTGTGTTTCATCATTCTGTCAAAACTGCTCACACCCACTACGATATCCACAATAGGTTTTGCACAAATGCCTTTTACCGAGGTACTGCCGATATGCTGTACATCTATCATGTCATCCTTTAAGATATTCTTCAGGCAGCCAATCATTTCCTGTGCCGCCACTTCCCATTCCGTCCTATGCGGCTCAACTGCAACCGTTCCTCTTTTTAATCCCATTGACATATATGCACCCCCTTTCTCAAATATAAAGTGTATGGCTGTCTCCCCTGCGATACGCCAAAGGCGTCATCCCTCTGATCTCGCCAAACCGTTGAATAAAATGGCTGCTTGAACCAAAACCGGTTGACAGCGCAATTTCAGCAATGGACAAGGTCGTGTTTGTCAGCAGGATACACGCCTGTTCGATACGGTAATTCCGCAGATAATCTGCAAAGCGCTGGCGAAAATGTCTGGAGAAGAACGTGCTGAAATAGGCCGGTGAAATCCCTACTGCAGCGGATATTTCCGAAACAGTCAGTTTATCCATATAATGATGCTCTATATAAACCAGTATTTTCTTGCACGTTCCTTCCTGTTTTGCGGGACAAAGAGGTATAAAACCGTCCGCCTGCGCAAGCTTTGCTAGCATCAGCAAAAGGATGGATTTTGTCATCATTTCATACGCAGCCGGCTTTTGCTTTTGCAGCTCAATTGCATATAAAATCAGCTTATGTATCTCCTCATTCCTGCAAAAAAACAGAGGAAGCCCAAATTTCCCATCTTTTATGGAGCTTAAATACTTATGCTGGTCGTGATCCGCATGGGCAAACATGAGATTTTCCCGCATTTGTCCATTCATTATCTGAATCCCCTTTTATTCCAAGTCAGATTCCCCGCATTTTTATATATGGCGGCACCGGGACTGCCCACAAGTATATGATCCGACTTATAATTCCAATATATTTGATATTTTTTCATTGAAATATGATATGCACACCTATGATTTTAACAGTAAGGTGATATAAAATCAACAAATCCCGGAAGGAGACTCTACTATGGATTACGCCTTAATGAAGAAACGTTATTTAAATGGCTGGCACACCTGGAATGTGCGCAGCGTGCTTTCCCATGTGCATATGCCGGATGGACTTGCGCTGAATGTCGCATTTAAGGAGTACAGGGAAGGACATTACCTGAAAGAAACACTGGTGGGACGATTTACAGACGAATATGGCCGTGAGCCTGCTGAAACCGCATTTCCTGGTATCCATGCCTTTGACGACTCGTATACTGAAATGTCCGTGGAATGGTGTGATATGGTAATAAAAGTGGAGTCTGCAGTCATAGAAGACGAGCTCATTCTGCTGATTACACCTGTTAAAACACATGCGCGTCCTGCTATGCTCGTATTGGAAGGGGGTTTTCTTTGGGGAAAGCCCGGTTGGGTGGAAAAAAGCGGGCAGACGCTGATTACCCATACTCCATCAGGAGAACGGGTGGTTTATACTTCCGGGCAGCCGATGGAGGATTCAAATATTCCCGTGCAGACAGCCTTTCTTGCCGTGAGTCTGGACAGACCTGTGGCCTTTTCTACGGGTACGCCCCGAAGTCTTGAAGAGGCACAGCGTTTGACAGAGCATTGTAAAAAAGCACATGAGATGAAAACGGCGGGCTTCATGGCGGCCCTTGGGAGCCCGGAGCTGGCATACTCAAACCTCAGAGAGATACTGAATGAACAGACGAAAGAAGGCTTTGTCCCGAACTTTGCATATGCAACGGGTCAGTGCAGCTCTGACCGTTCGCAGCCACCCGTGGGAAGCGCAATGCTCCTGGAGACCTATCGTATTCACCGTGAGAAGTGGATCGTTGAGGATATGTATCCCGCCTTACTCGCATGGAATCTCTGGTTTGCCGGACACAGAATGAATGACAGCGGCGCTTTATGCTGGGGCAGCGAGAGAATACCGGTTCTTTACGGAAACAGGTGGGAAACCGACGGCGTCAACTCAACATTTGGCGCCGCACTTGAAAGCGGCCTGGATAATTCTCCAATGTATGACGATGTTCCTTTCAACAGGGAAACCAACCGCCTTGAACTGGAGGACGTCGGCCTGACGGGCCTGTATATTCTCGACTGCCGCTCTTTAATTGAACTGGCAAAAATCATCGGCAAGAATGCGGATATACCCGGGCTCTTGAAACGCATGGAAAAAGCCTGCCGTGGCCTGGAGAATCTCTGGGACGAAGAAAACGGCTTCTACTACAACCGCAGAACCGACACAAAGAAATTTTCCCGCAGAATATCCCCAACTAACTTTTACGCCCTGTTTTCGCCCTATGTATCGTCCGAACGTCAGCGCCGCATGGCTGATGAGCATTATTATAACCCCGACGAATTTTACGGCGAATGGATGATGCCTTCTATCGCGCGAACTGATGCTGCCTACCCGGAACAGAATTACTGGCGGGGGCTGCGATTCAGACAATAGCGATAAGTTCTACCATTGGGGAGCTTTGCTGTGCACAATTGCCCTGGCTGATCATGGATATATCCAGGGTTTTGGCGGGCCGTTGGAAGAATAAGCGTTGATCTAACTCACGGTGCGGCTCACAGACAAATTCTTTTTGTCATATAAAAAAGATAAAAAGCTTGATAGGTACACTACTAAACGTATATCCCAATTACAGCAACAGATCATTAGGCAGCGTTGGCAACGGGACACATTGGAAAGAGCCGTTGAAGATATTCGATCCATAAATCAGGACTCAAAAGAAGCACCTTCAGATAATTAATTCATCTGTTGGTGCTTCCTTTTTATCTTACAGCATCATAATGTGTCCACATACGGACAACCCTTATTGTTCCTTCATATTTTACTCCATCAATGACAACTGGTTCATTATATACCTGATAAACCAATCTATGCTGTATATTAATTCTTCTGGAATAATAGCCGTTTAGATTTCCCACTAATCCCTCATATGGCGGTGGATTTCCGAAAGGATTTTCTGCTATAATATTTAACAAATTTTTTGCTTTTGAATCAAGTCCTGCCCCTTTTAGCAGCTTTTTATCTTTGTCAGCCTGCTTACTAAATCTGATTATATACATTTACCACTCCTCATCTGGATCATATACAGGACACTCTTCCAGCGGCTCTTTTCCTGCTTCAACAATACTTTCTGCCATACCTGGTATAGAATTCAAATATAATGTTTCCTGAATAGCATTCCAATCGTCCTCTGATATGAGAACACCATTTTTTCCACGATTGTTCGTAATTGTAATTGGCTGACTATTATTATTAACATCAGATAGTATTTGATATATATTTTCTCTTGCCTTTGTTACGCTGATTGCAGTCATAGCAACATCTCCCTTCCATTATATTGTACCGTACGCCTTTGCGTACGTCAACACTGTTTCTACTATCCTTTGGTGCTTGGCAGTATCCATTTAAACTTTTCCTTTACAACTCTAAATACTCCCTCTGCAAAACAGCCATCCTATTTACCATATTTCTCTTCCCTATAAGAAGCTAATTCCGCATCATAATCTGCAGCAGTTCCTTTCCTGCGTAACTGCTCTAATTTTGCAAATGTCTCTTTCCTTTCTGATTGATTATCATTGTACAAACCATTTACGCCTTGCATGATCTGCAAAATAAGACTTATTTTATCTTCTGGTATCATTTCTAATTCTCTTATTGCTCTTTGTCTTAGAGCTGTCATAAAAGCACTCCCTGTCCTTTTGATAGACTATTCTTGAATACCACTTATCTAAATCAACTCTAGTTTGAATAAATCATCATTTATTCCTCTTCCATCGGAACTCTAGCCGGTAATTCTTCCTTTGTATATATTTACTGTATTTATATTAGTATTGTAGCATTTTTTTTGCATTTCTAACAATCCAAACTGGAAATTCATAATATACAGAAAGTTTCCATCTCTTCCATAATTATAAAGATGGCAGAAATCAGATTTCTTTGTTTTTTCCGTATGGGTTTACAAAATCGTGCTGAATATCGTGATCTTTAATATATTTCCATTTTTCAACACCGTTGTTTCCTTCATTTACGAAATAGATGATCCTGTAACATCCACGTTCTCAAAATCACAAAGAGCCGCATTCTCATTTAACCACTTGAATTCAAGTTTCGTGTCCTTCCGATACTTATTCGGATAGTTGCACAAAAGTACAATATTTCCGCTGTATTACAATCCTGGTTGATCGCGGCTTCAATCTGATAGCCACAAAATCTTTCCCCACGGCGAAGATTGAAGCCGCCATCCTTGCCGTTATCCAGCGGATAAGCTGGTATGTGCGGCACAACGAAAAGGAGTTTACCGAGCGTGTCCGGGAAGCGTCCGACCAGAACCAAGAGAAAACCGTCAAGGAATGTAAGCAGAAAATCAACAAGGCACAGAAGCGGCACAAAGAGCTTGACGGGCTTGTGAAAAAGCTGTATGAGGGCAACGCCACGGGCAAGATACCCGACAAACATTTTACCCGTCTGTTGAATGAGTATGACGAGGAACAGACCGGGCTGGAAACGTCCATAGCGGAATGGCAAAGGCAGATTGAAAGCTGGAACGCCGACAAGCTGAAAACAGACCAGTTTATCCAGCTTGTGAAACGCTATACCGACTTCTCCGAATTGACAACGCCCATGCTCAACGAGTTTATCGAGAAAGTGATTGTCCATGAGGGCGAGGGGCGGGGGAATGACCGCCGGCAGCGGCGGCAGAGCTGGCAAAGCAGAGGGCAAATTCTTCCGAAGCCACTAGGAAATCCCGGCAGAAAATGTATGAGGAAGCCGCCGCAGGAAATCCCGAAGCGGTGGAACGCTATGAGAATTATCTTGCCGCAAGGAGGGAAGCATACC
>CAMQTN010000049.1 GCA_947037115.1 uncultured Lachnospiraceae bacterium | reverse complement strand
TGATAAAATAGTTTTATTAAAATGGACGAAACAGGTATTTTTAGTAGAGATTTTACGGGGGAGAGGGAACGCATGAGAGGAAAAAGCATTTTTAAACAACTTCTGATTCCCATGATGACGATTATATGCACACTTGCGATAGCGCTTGTTGCAGTCATTCTGGTGATTTTCACAACATCCTATGAGAAGGATATTTATTCCAAAAATCAGGATATGTCCAACCTTCTGGCGAATCAGATCGCTTCGTTTATGGACGGGGCCTACAGCGTCAATCAGGCTCTTTCCGAGAATCCCAGTGTGCTGACAATGGATACGGAAATCCAGACGCCGATTCTGGAACAGTGTGTTGCCAATAATTCCTATCTGGATTTGATTTACATACAGGGGACGGACGGTATGCAGACAGGCCGTTCCTCAGGAGATCTTGCGGACCGGTCTACCAGATGGTGGTTTACGCAGACGATGTCGGACAAGGTATCCTTCATATCAAAGTCTTATTATTCTGTTGCGACGGGTGCGACCTGTACTTCCATCTTCTTTCCCATGTATTCGGACGGTGAAATGATCGGTGTATACGCCGCAGATTTGAAACTCGATTTTTTACAGTCCCTGATCGGAGAATATTCCAACGAAGAAAATGGCAGGATATCTTTTGTCATCGACGGGGAGGGCGCGGTGGTAGCGCATCCCGATATTATGCAGATCGAGGAGTTGTATAATTATAAAAATCTGACCAGGACGGTTTCTGTGAAAGACAGTGCGGGAAATGTGGCTACGGATGCAGATGGAAATGTGGTTACGGAAGAATACCCGCTGGAGGTTTCCGAAGGGTTTAAACAGGTTATTGCGCAGGTGATGGCAGGGAACAGCGGCAGCACGAAGGTTTCATATGATGGAGCAACGTATTATGCCAGCTATGCGGCAATTCCGTTAAAAGGGGAGTCGGAATCCTGGTCACTGATAACGCTGCACAGGAAAAGTGCGGCCATGTCAATGGTGAACAGCCTGCTTATTATTACGGTTATCATTTCCCTTGTTGTAATTGCGGCCGCGATATTTATTGTGATTTATCTTGCACGCAGGCTGACGACGCCGGTCGTTTCCATGACGGGGTTGATGAAGGAGGCCTCCGACGGTGATTTTTCCATTCAGGCCGACGTAAGCTGCCAGAACGAAGTCGGACAGCTTGCCCAGAGCTTCAATATCATGGCAGGCAAGATTTCCAGTGTTCTTGTCCGTATCATGGATTCCACAAAAGAACTGTTACAGTGTTCCGGGAAGTTACGGGATATGGAGACAAACATCATTACGATCAGCGGTGCGCTAAATGAAATATCGAATGGCACGGTAAGGCAGACTAACGATGTGAACAATGTGGTTGAGCGGATAGGAGAGATGGAGGACAGGTTCGGTGAACTGAGAGGTAAGAGCGGGGCGCTTCTTGAGGAGGCGGAACATACGATTGCTTCCGGTGAAGGAGGAACTCAGAGTATCTGTCAGTTGGAGGAGCAGAACAGCTATGTAGAGAAAAATGTTAGTCTTTCCTATGAAAAAATAAAAACACTTGAAACACATTCTGTTAAGATTGCAAATATTATAAGTACCATTAACAGTATAGCCGAGGAAACCGGGCTTCTGTCGCTCAACGCAAGCATTGAGGCGGCCAGGGCGGGAGAACATGGGCGTGGCTTTGCTGTTGTGGCGGAATCGATCGGAAAGCTGGCGTCCGAATCAACCACGGCGACGAAAAACATTGAGAAGATTATTGAGGAGCTTTGCGGCGATATTGAAGATGCCGTTGCCAATATCGAAGAAGTAAAGAGCGCTACGGCGGAACAGATACAGGCAACACAAAAGGTTAAGGAGATCTTTCATGACTTTAAAGAGCTGGCAGAACAGACAAGCGGCTCGGTAAACAATATCGATGAGCTGATTGAAGAGATGTATGAGATTGACCGCTCGATCGTGGAAGCGGTACAGAGCATCCGGGATATTTCCCAACAGACAGAGGAGCTGTCGGGAGAGGTGGCAGGTTCACTGGATGATGAATTGAAGGATATCCGTAGCGGCGTGCAGAGCCTTACAACGATTTCGGGCGAATTAGAACAGGAGATGCTGAAATTTAAGCTGGACAGATAAAGTGACATCTGTAATTCGGCGGATGAATAGAAAATACGGGATGGAAGTGCGCTATGCACTTCCATTTGTGAGAGGGGAAGGCGTTACATATGACAGGTGAAAAGTTTACGTTAATGCAGTATGCTGTCAGCGCAATTTTAGGGTTGATAGAGGTGGAAGATTTTGTGATTCCGGAAATACAGAGGCCGTTTGTCTGGAAACGCAGCCAGGTCAGGGATTTGATCGATTCGCTGTACAATGGTTATCCCACCGGGTATATCATTACATGGAAAAATCCTGATGTAAAAACAAAGGATGGCGGCAAGGCGAACGGGAAGAAGGTGCTGATTGACGGCCAGCAGCGCGTAACTGCACTGATGGCGGCTATTGCCGGGAAAGAAGTGCTGGATGATGATTTTAATAAGGACAGAATAAAGATCGCCTTTAATCCATTGGCAGAAGATGAAACAAAGCGTTTCGCGGTACAGGACGCCTCCCATCTGAAAGACAGGAGGTGGATACCGGATATTTCCGTTGTTTTTGATACGGAATTTGATTCTTTCGACTTTGCAATGAAGTATTGTGAGTTGAACGAAGGGATTAAGCCGAATGAGGTAAACAAAGCGGTAACTGCGCTCAAGGGAATTGCTAACCGGCAGATTGGCGTTATTGAGTTGGATGCGGCTTTAGATATTGACGAAGTGACTGAAATATTTATTCGTATCAATTCAAAAGGGACGGCCCTCAGCCAGTCTGATTTTGTCATGTCTAAAATGGCCGCAGATACTGTCCATTCCGGCAGCCTTATGAGAAAAACGGTGGACTATTTCTGTCATTTGGCTGTCAAACCGGATTTTTATACACAACTGACGCATGATTCGGAATTTCAATCATCAAAGTATGCGGATAAGATAAAATGGCTGGCGGGGGATTTTGACGATATTTATGATCCGGACTATGGTGATATGCTTCGTGTATCGTTTATGCATCAGTTCAGGAGAGGTAAATTAGCGGACTTGGTCAGTCTGCTTTCGGGACGTGATTTTGCAACCAAAGAGTTCAGGGAAGATATTGTTGAGCAATCCTATAAAAAGCTGGATGCCGGTATTATGAATTTTATAAGCCAGTATCATTTTTCACAGTTTGTAATGGCCATAAAGGGCGCCGGTTATGTATCCGGCAAATTACTCAACTCGAGAATGACGCTGGATTTTGCATATACATTATATTTAATGCTTTTGGATGACCATTCGATAGCCAATGCACAGATCAAGAGATATGTGCAGAAATGGTTTGTGCTTTCCACGTTGACGTCAAGATATATTGGCTCGCCTGAAACGCAGATGGACCGTGATATGAGGGCAATAGGTGAAAAAGGATTCCTGACATTTTTGGCAGAAGTGGAGGCCTCGGCGCTTTCGGAAACATTCTGGACTGTTACCTTACCGCAGAATTTGGAAACGTCATCGGTCAACAGTCCGGCGTTCAATACATTTTTAGCGGCGCAGATCAATATGAACTGTAACTCGCTGTTGATGAACGGCATCAAGGTTGCAGACTTAATTACTATATCGGGGGATGTGCATCATATATTCCCGCGTGGTTACTTGAAAAGCAACGGCGTGGGCAATAAGACAAAATATAACCAGGTGGCAAACTATGTTTACCTTGATACGCAGGTGAACAAGGCAGTCAGCGACGATGCGCCGAATGTTTATTTTGGGAAGGTTTTAAAACAGTGTGCCGGCGGGGAGATGCTGCTTGGAAATATTGCGGACAGAGAGTTGCTGGTAACAAACATGGAAGAGAATTGTATTCCGCAAAATATTATGGATATGACAGTGGAGGACTATGATGAGTTTCTGGCAAAGAGGCGTAAGATGATGGCGGCGCTGATACAGAAGTATTATGGGAGACTGTAGTATACAGAAAGGGGTAAAAAATGGAGCTAAACCACATTACAGTAAACACGCAGAGCAGCATTCGGATAGGGGGATCATGGATACTGTATTTTGATCCTTTTCAGATAAAGACCGCCCTCCGGGATGCGGACATGATTTTTATTACCCATGATCACTATGATCATTTTGATCCGCCTTCCATCGCAAACATCAAAAAGGAGAGCACGCTTCTTGCCGCGCCCGAGTCCATGAAAAAGAAAGTCCTTTCCGAATCCGGCATACCGTCTGACAGATGTCTGTTTTACCGGCCTGGGGAGAAGTATGAGCAGGGAAATCTTGTGATAGAGACGATTCCCGCTTACAATAAACTGAAACCGTTTCACACAAAGGGTAAAAAATGGCAGGGCTATGTCGTAAAGATGGATGATATCCGCTATTATGTGTCCGGAGATACGGATGTGAATGAAGATATAGAGAAAGTACAGTGCGATGTGGCGATGCTTCCCATAGGCGGGTTTTACACAATGGACAAAAAACAGGCGGCGGATTATGCCGCGAAGCTGAAGCCCAAAGCTGTGATTCCGACGCATTACGGCAGTATTGTCGGAAACAGGACTGACGGCCGGGATTTCCAGAAGGAACTGGAAGGAATGGACAGCGGTATTCAGGTGGAGCTTAAGCTGGATTAAAGAACCGGTCGATACGGCAGAGCGAAAGACGTGTGGGTTATGAATGCATACCATGCGTCTTTTTTATTACTTATTTTAAACCGCAGACTATCTTTTTGCGCTTGAATCACGTTATAGTATATAGAAAACGCGTTTGAAATTCTGGAGAGGAGGAAGGCATGCGTTTTGACGTGGATGAGGATTTTCTGCTGGTGCAGAGAATGCGTCGGGGAGATGAAAGAGCATTTGAGAGTTTTGTGACAAAATATTATCCGGCCATATTGAAATATTGTCAGATACAGATCAGGGACTATGGATACGCAGAGGACATGACACAGGAAACCTTTACACGTTTTTTTCAGAATTTCAGACAATATAAGCATTATGGCAAGGTGGCAAATTATCTGTATGCGGTTGCATCGAATATCTGCAGGGATTATCACCGGAAGAAGAAAGAACTGCTGCTGGAAAAACTGCCGGAAATTTTGGATGAAAAAGAAAACGGCATGGATGAGATAATCGTGATTTCAGAAGCTCTGGACAGTCTTTCCGATGAGTTGAAGGAAGTGGCGGTTATGTTTTTTATCGAGGAGCGCAGACAAAAGGATATTGCTGCAATCTTAGGAATCAGTATTTCGCTGGTCAAGTACCGGATACGCAGGGTAAGGGAAATTCTGTCTGTCTATTTTAAGGAGGGGGATGCGTGAAACTGTCGGATAATCAGCTTAAAAAATATCTGGGCGTGGATCATAAGATCCTTTATTCAGAAAAGAAATTACAGGAAACGATACAGAAATCAAAAACGGCATTTGCAAAAAGCGAGGCCCAGACTTTGATTTCATATGCCGAATTTTTGTATCAGCAGGGCAGATACATCCATAAGCGGTGGTGGGCGCTGCAGGCAGCGACCCTGTTTCTGCTCTGGCTTATCCTTCATTTGACAAAGAGCGCCGGTTCCGTGCAAAGGGGTATGGGCGTTGCCGCCGCGCTGTTTGCAATTTTATTACTGCCGGAGTTGTGGAAAAACCGTAATGCCGGTGCACTGGAAATAGAAAGCGTATCCTACTATTCTCTGAGACAGATTTATTCTGCCAGAATACTGGCATTTGCCATGGTTGATTTTCTGTTACTCTCTGTTTTTACATTGTCCGTATTGCTGACAGGGAAGCTGCCTGCGGAGGAAATGATGATTCAGTTTTTTCTCCCCTATATTATGACCTGCTGTATTTGTTTTCGGGTTCTTGCTGACCGCAGAATCGGTTCTGAGGCAGCCGCGCTGTTTTTTTGTGCTGTCTTTTGTTTTTTATGGGTAAAAATTGTATTAAATGAAAAAGTGTACGGGGCAGTTTCACGGCCGGTCTGGTTTGGTATGACAATCATTTCTGTGTGCTATCTGGTGTACTGTGTACACAGGGTGCAAAGTGACTGTACAGGAGAATGGGAGGGAAATACATGATGGAATTAAAGATATCTGATTTGAGAAAGGAATTTAAAGATATCGCGGCCGTGAGGAACGTATCCTATACTATGTCCACAGGTGTCTATGGCCTGTTGGGCGTAAACGGTGCAGGAAAGACCACATTGATGCGTATGCTGTGTACACTGATCAGACCCACAGGCGGGAGTATTACATGGAATGGCAGGGATATTTTTGAGATGGATGGGGATTACCGGAAACTATTGGGGTATCTTCCGCAGGAGTTCGGGTATTATCCGGATTTTACCGTTTACGATTATCTGATGTACACGGCATCCATCAAGGGGCTGCGCCCGGTTACAGCCAGGCAGCGCACAAAGCTTTTATTGAAACAGGTTGGCATGGAAAAGGCGGCTGATAAGAAAATGAAAAAGCTGTCGGGCGGGATGAAGCGCCGTGTAGGAATCGCGCAGGCAATGCTCGGAAATCCGCAGATACTGATTCTCGATGAGCCGACGGCCGGACTGGACCCCAAAGAAAGAATCCGTTTCCGCAACCTGATCAGCGAGCTTTCAGAGAACCGTCTGGTGCTGCTCTCCACTCATATTGTGTCGGATATTGCGTATATAGCCAATGAAATACTTCTGATGCAGGACGGTGAAATCAGAGCGGCCGGAACGGCACAGGAATTGATAGATGCAATGCCGCAGCAGGTATGGAGTGTCGAGGCTGTGAAGGAGGAAGCCGCTTCTTATATGAAAGCGTACAAAGTGTCCAATGTAAAAGCGATACCGGGAGGGGTAAGCCTTCGAGTGATATCTTCTGAGAAACCGGCGGGACATGCGGTTTTGGAGACGGCAACGCTGGAAGATTTATTTTTGTATTATTTTGGAGAAAAGGAGAATGACGATAAGGATGTTGAAGTATGAGTTAAAAAAGGTTTTTTTAAAAACAGGCAGCAGGATTGCCATGGCATTGCTGCTTATTCTCATGGGAATTACCTGTTTTTTCGCGATGGATGTTTCTTATGTGGATGGGGAAGGCAATTCCCAAAGAGGCCCGGCGGCTGTTGCACAACTAAGGGCGGCTCAAAAAGCGTGGTCGGGTTATCTGGACGAGGAAAAAATACGAAAAGTAATTGCAGAAAATCTGAGAATACGAAACACGCCGGAGGCGCTGTCGCAAAACATAAAGGAAATGAATATTGCATATGGCTGGCAGCAGGGAATCGAGGGAATACGGGATCTGTTAAACTGCTCTTATGCGGAAGGTTTTCGGGAACATGACTATTACCGGGCAGATTCCCTGACAGAGGATGCGGCCTCCGATTTTTACATAAACAGGACGAGGCTGCTGAGAGAGTGGCTGGAGGACGAAGCGGAAGATCAGTTTTCTGAGGCGGAGAAAGCGTATCTGATCCGGCAGTATGAGAATCTGGAAACGCCGTTCTATTATGACTATATGGCGGGCTGGCAGCAGTTGTTTGAGTTTTCTCCCACAATCATTATGCTTACCATGCTGATTCTGGGATATCTGGTAGCCGGCATTTTTTCAAACGAATTTACATGGAAATGCGAAGCGGTGTTTTTTTCAAGCGTTTACGGCAGGAATAAGGCGGTAGTGTCGAAGATCAAGGCAGGATTCTGGATTGTGACCGGGATATATTTTATGAGTTTCCTTTTCTACAGCGGGATTGTACTGCTGCATCTGGGCACGGACGGATGGAATCTTCCCGTGCAGGCAAGCTGGACTTCGTGGAAGTGTTTTTATAATATCACGAATCTGCAGAAGTATTTTCTGATCGGTATGGGAGGGTACGTCGGCTGCCTGTTTATCTCCTTTTTGAGTATGCTGATATCTGCAAAAACAAAATCAACGGTTACAGCGGTGATGGTTCCGGTTATCCTGATTTTTATGCCGTCTTTCATTGCCAATATAGACAGTCCTGCCGCAAATAAAATCATAGGACTGCTCCCCGATCAACTACTACAGATTAAAATGGCGCTTGGCTTTTTCAATTTGTATTCCATCGGAGGGAGGGTAATCGGGGAAGTATCGGTTATTATGATATTGTATGGGGTATTGACCGCGGCCCTTGTGCCTGTTCTGTATCAGGTGTATCGGCGTCTGTAAGGAAGCTTGCGCGTCTGATTCACTGCTGCAGATAGCTGTTGATTGTCCTTTGCAGGATCTTCATATTACTCTCAATGGTCGTATCATTTTCCAGTATTTCACCAATCTCGCTGTTAGTCAGCGAAAGCGCCTGTTCATATTTTTTAAACTGTGGTGCGGTGTAGCCTTCCTCGATAACTTTTCCTAAGAGTCTGCCGCTGATGACGGTCTCGCCTTCCTCCATCTCCGCCTGTACAATCGCTTCCATCTCTGCGGACTGCGTCACTGCCCGCAGGACGGAGGCTCCCTGAGAGTGGGAAAAAATCTGCGTTTGAATTTCTTCGTCATAGGTAAGGAGCTTTAAAAATTCCCAGGCCAGTTCTTCCTTGCGGGTGTTTGCGCTGATTCCCATGAGCAGTGTGTCCACCTGAGACACATTATCACCGTCCGTACCCGCAGGCATGGTAATGCAGTCCCACTTGAAATTGGCATATCGTTTGATTTTATAGGGATAGGTTTTGTAGGTGCGGTACTCGGCAAAAGTCAGGGGCATGAATGCCACATTGCCCTCGTTGAAATTTTCCCGGACTACTTTCTGCCCCTGATACAGTTCATTTAACTGCCGGACATATTTCACGGCATCGATCACATTGTCTTCCGCCAGATAGCAGTTTTTTCCGTTGGACTGAAAGATCTCGCCACCGTTAGAATAAACCGCGTCCAGCCAGTCGTAATTACAGATTCCAAACTGATCCAGTATGCCGTCCCCGTCCAGATCCCTGGTCACCTGACTGCATATGGCATACATGTCCTCCCAGTTCCAATCGCTTTCCGGCGTTTCAATGCCCTCCTTGGTCAGAAGGGTCTGGTTTACAAACATCAGCGTAGGTACTGTCTCATAGGGAAGCGCATACTGTGCATTTCCGTATTTACCTGTGCTTAGGGCGCTGGAAAAAAATTTCTCTGTAGCAAACGTTTCATCTGTTTCGATCAGTTCCTCCAGATTTTTCATGATACCGATGGAGGAAAACTGGTCGAAGTCACTTCCAAGCACCATAAACACATCGGGCTCTTCCCCGGCGAGAATTTTCCGGGAGAGCCATTCTGAATATTCCTCCTTGGGAACACCGCTGTAATAATGGACCTTTACGCCCGGATGTTCCGCCTCGAAACGGGCAATCGCATTATCGATAATGACAAAACTGTTGGCGTTTGCCACGTTCCAGTTGCTCCCGGTAAACATGCCGAACTCCAGAACAACAGAGCGGGGCTTTAAGGCATAAAAGACGATGCCTGCCGCAAACAGAAGCAGAAGTATAATTGGAATGAAAAGGTATTTACAGCCCCTCTTTGGCAGTATTTTCATCACTCATCATCCTTTACATAGGAGGCCACATTGGTCTGGACGGCCCAGATCGCAAGCTGGGTACGGTCGCGAAGCTCTAATTTATTCAGGATCGTGCTCAGGTAGTTTCTTACGGTTCCGTCAGATAGATTTAAGGTTTCTGCAATTTCCTTGTTGGCGGCGCCTGTTCCCACCTGCTCAATAATTTTCCATTCGGTTCTGGTCAGCTCCTCCACACCTTTCTTTCCTACCTGAATCGTGTAGTCGGCGCGTGCCATCCTGGAAAATAAGGTGAGCACCTTGGCCGCGATATCGGGATTGATCATGGCGCGGCCGTTGTACACGGTTCTGACGGCATTTTCAAGCTCGTCCATGGAAACACCCTTTAACAGATAACCGCTGGCCCCATATTTAAGTGCGTTATATACATATTCATCATCATCGAAAGTCGTCAGGATGATGATCTTGATCTGCGGATAATTCTCCTTGATGATTTTTGTGCACTGTACGCCGTCCATCTTTGGCATACGGATGTCCATCAATATGACGTCCGGTTTCTGTCTGCGCACGCACTGGATCACTTCCTGGCCGTTCGTGGCCACATCGCAGACTTCGATTCCCTCTTTGCTGTTTAATACAATTTGCAGGCTTTGCCGGATCAGTTCCTGATCGTCTGCCACTAATACTCTAATCATGTGTCTACCCCCAGCGAATCGGTATGTGTGCGGTTACCGTGAACCCCTTTTGCCCGTCAAAGGCAATCGTACCTCCGAGCATTTCAATTCTTTCTTTCATATGTCTGGTGCCGAAACCGCTATTTAATTCTTTGCATCCGATTCCGTCATCCCTGATTTCCAAAAGGACTTCCCCGTCTATTCGTTTCAGACTGACCCAGATCTGTCCCGCATGCCCGTGGCGGACCGCATTGGTTATGCTCTCCTGAATAACGCGATAAATAATGTTCGACTCATCATCTCCAAATTCAAGTTTTTCTCCGCCTGCGTCAAAGTAAATCTGTGTGTCGGTTACCTTTCCCATATCCGTCACCATCTTGCGGATTGCCGCATTCAGACTAAGCTTTTCCACAGCGTCAGGCCGCAGCTCACTCACGGAACGGCGCACCTCCCTGATGCCTTCCCGGCTCACATCTGCAAGAACACCCAACTGCTTTTTCACCTCCTGAGGAGCAACGTCAGCCAGGGCAAGGCAGGCGTCCAGCCCGGCAATGATACCAGTCAGCCGGTGGCCAAGGGTATCGTGGATTTCCCTGGCGATCCTGTTCCGCTCATTGGTCTGCGCCATTTTTTCCGCCATGTCGGCATACTCCGAAAGCTGCTCGTTGGCATTTTGCAGATCATGGTACAGTTTATTGACTTCCTCGATCGTTCCTCTCTGGATATTGATCACGGAAAAGCAGTAGCTGATAAACATGATGATATTCAGGGATATCATGGTATTCCAGATACAGGAGAGCCACTGCTGGCTCGTAAAGGTATAGTATCTCACATAATCCGACATATTGAATAATGGCATATAGATGGACAAAAGTTCATAGTCAGCCAACAGGTATCCGCCGATTGCAAACAGGAGAAATCCCATCTTTGCCTTACTGTCCTTGATATAGGCAATCACATTCGCAAACACGAGCAGTAAAAGACCGTTATAGTTAAAGTCCAGCCGGTAAATGATCACCACGCAGATAAGGAGCTCCGCCACCAGAGAAAAAGCGGCGCCTCTGCTGTGCTCCGACTGGAGAAAATGGCGGAAAATAAAATTGATCACAAGCATACCGAGCAGAACCAGACAGAACCACAGGTTCATTCTGGGATTATTCGGTATCGTCATTACATTTCCCAGAAAATTTCTCGCGTCATAGTGCGCCCTGATCCGGTTTGTTGTCACATAGATAAAGGTACAGATGAATACCACTGCCGTGCAGTTTAAAAACAGCATGGCCCACTGGAACATTCCTGTGTAATATTCTTTCTTCTCTCTCATAGATTACCTCTACTGCCAGCCGTTTACTTCATACTCGTCTAAATTCTCTCCGGTGATCATATAGGGTTCAATACTTAAGTATTCGGGGACTTCTTCCCCGTTCAGATAATCGTAAGCGATATCGGCCGCCACTCTCCCGATTGTCTCCGGGCTTTGGGCGCTGGTTCCCGTCACATAGCCCAATTTCAGCATTCCTTTAAAATCGGGTGAACCGTCGATGCCATAGATTAGGACGCCTTCTTCTTTGCGGTATTGCTGCAGGGCTGCAAGGGCGCCCAGCGCCGTCGGGTCATTCCCGCCAAGCACCACGTTAAAGTCGATTCCCTGTTCCAGAACCTCCTGCATGGCTTCCGCTGCAATCTCAAATTCGCCGCGGCTGGTTCCTGTATAGACCACCCGGTAATTGTCATTGCCTTTTATGGTATCCAGAAACCCGTCGATCCTGTTAATGATGGAGGTCTGTCCCGGACTGTCGATTACAACGATCCTGGCCTCGTCCACCCGCTGCATCATATCCTGCGCGCACAGGACGCCTGCCTGATAGTTATCTGTCTCTATGATGGACGTCACATACTCTCTGTCCTGTACCACCGTATCGATATTGATGACCACCACACCGGCCTCCCGGCATGCCTCCAGTGCCGGGCGCACAGTCACCCAGTCGACTGGGTTTAAGAACAGTACCTCGATCCCCTCGTCGATCATTTCCAGAATCTGTCCGTTCTGCTTTTCCTGATCCTGACAGGGATCCCGTGAAATCAGGATATCCCCGTTTCCCTCTATGGTCTGGGTGATCGCATCGTTTAACACATCGAAATAGGGATTGTTCCTGGTCATATATGTGGCGCCAAACACGCGCGGGGCATTCGGTTCCTCCGATGGATCCACGAAAGAACATCTTGTCACAATTATTATAAGGAATACAAGCCCCGCTGCCAATACATACCGCTTCATTTTCTTTTCCTTCTCTCATCTGACTCTGAATATAAGCAGACTCGGGATACTGAGCATCCCGAGCCGCATTGTTTGTCATAAACCGTCTTATCCGATTATCTGCCGGCTTTTCTGTTCCGAATAAAGTCTACGTAAACGGCAAGCAGGATAACAAATCCTTTTACAATATACTGCCAGTTGGAATCTACGCCCATCAGGTTCAAACCATTGTTCAGGACGCCGATGATCAGCACACCGATCAATGTGCCGCCCAGACGTCCGGAACCGCCGCTCATGGAAGTGCCGCCAACCACAACTGCCGCGATGGCGTCCATCTCAGCGCCGTCACCGGCCGTAGGCTGTCCGGAATACAGACGGGAAGCCACAACCACACCTGCGATACCTGCCATAACACCAATAAAAGTATGTACTAAAAATTTTACTTTACTTACATTGATACCGGAAAATCTTGCCGCCTGCGCATTGCCGCCCACCGCGTAAATATGGCGTCCGAAGTGTGTGCGGTTGACAAGGAGTATCGCGATCACAAAGATGATCAGCATCAGAATAACGGGGGTCGGAATCGGTCCCACATAACCGGCTCCCGGGAACTTGAAGCCATCCGTCATACAGCGGATAGGCGCACCTTGTGTATACACGAGGGCGATACCCTTTGTGATATTCATGGATGCCAGTGTCACGATGAAAGGCGGGATATTTGTCTTGCAGATTACCAGACCGTTCGCCATGCCTACCAGTGCGCCGATGCCGACAGCAATCAGGAAAGCAACTGCCTCAGGCATTCCCAGATGCACCACGCAGCCTGCCGCTACACAGCCGGACAGGGCAATAACGGAACCTACCGACAAATCGATGCCGCCCAGAATGATAACCATTGTCATACCTGTTGCGAGGAACAGGTTGGAAGCGTTCTGCCGCAGGATGTTGAATACGTTCTTCTGCGTCAGGAAAGTAGATCTTGTTGTAGGGAAAATGATAAGAAATACACACATTGCCAAAAGCGCAATGATAATACCTATATTATCTTTAAAATACTTGACTACTCCATTTTTAAGTCTAACAGCCATTTCAATGCCTCCTTTACGCTTACTTCGCAGCTAACTGCATAATTTTTTCCTGTGTCACGTCCTCATGATCAAGACATCCCGTCACATGTCCGTCGTACATCACATAAACGCGGTCGCTCATGTTGATGATCTCAGGCAGCTCAGAGGAAATCATAATGATAGACATTCCCTGTTTAACCAGTTCATTCATAATCGCGTAGATCTCTGCCTTTGCGCCTACATCTACACCTCTGGTAGGCTCATCCAGAACCAGTATTTTAGGATCTGTGGCAAGCCACCGTCCAATCATGACCTTCTGCTGATTGCCGCCCGACAGGTTACCGATAATCTGCTGCTGACTTGGCGTTTTGGTTGCCATCATATCAATATATTTCTGTGTGATATCTTCTTCTTTCTTTGCATCGACACGAAGCATTTTAATGAACTGTCCCAATACTTCAATCGTAGAATTATACCGCACATCCTGAACCAGGTAGAGGCCTTCCTCCTTCCGGCTCTCCGGTACCAGTGCGATACCGTACTTCAGGGCATCGATCGGGGACTTGATATGTACCTGCTGGCCCTCCACATAGACCGTGCCTTTCATATCCGGCGTCAGACCGAAAACCGCTTTCATGGTCTCGCTGCGCCCGGCGCCAACCAGACCTGCAAAACCGATGATCTCACCTTTGTGCAGCTCAAAGCTGGCGTCTTTCACCATTTTGCCGTCCGAAATATGTTCACATTTCAGGAGCACTTCTCCCGGCTTTTGAAAATCTCTTGTATAGTAGTTGGTCAGCTCACGACCGACCATCAGCGCAATCAGGTCATCCTTCTTAGTATCCTTGACTACCCTGGTGCCTACACTCTGCCCGTCACGCATAACCGTGACGCGGTCACAGATTTCTTCCAACTCACTCATTTTATGGGAAATATAGATGATCCCGACGCCCTTTTTCGTCAGTGTCCGCATGGTTTCAAACAGGAATCCGACCTCCTTGTCTGAAATGGAGGAAGTGGGCTCATCCATAACCAGTATCTTCGAATTAAAGGAAATTGCTTTTACAATTTCTACCATCTGCTGTTGGGCGATCGTCAACTTCTCAACCAACATATCTGCATCGATGTTCATCTCGTAGGTATCCAGAAGCTTTTGTGCCTCTTCCGACATCTGCCTGCGTTTGATGTTCATCCTGCTGCCCATCTCCCTGCCCAGGAAAATATTTTCGGCAACCGTCATATACGGCACGAGAACCAACTCCTGATGCACGATGGACACACCGGCGCTGCGGGAGGATACAACCCCGTCAATATCAACCTTCTGTCCCTCGATATATATTTCTCCCTCTTCTGCATGATAAATGCCTCCAAGGACCTTGATCAGCGTGGATTTTCCGGCTCCGTTTTCACCCAGAAGTGCGTGAACCTCACCTGCGCGCAGTTGAAGATTAACATTATCTAATGCTTTCACGCCCGGAAACGATTTGCTGATTCCTTTCATTTCAAGTAAATATTGCTCACCCATCTCTAACCACCTCCTGCCTATTTTAAAAAGGCCTCGCTCTACGCAAGTGTATCGCACTTTGAGAACAAGGCCTTTTTCATTTATAGGACGATCTGTTTACTGCCAGCTGTCTGTTCCGAACTCATCAACATTGTCCGCTGTGATCAGGAATGTTTCGATCGGAATAAACTCTTCTACAGTTTCGCCGTTCAGCCACTGATAAGCGGTCTCAGCGATGGTCTGACCGATGGAAATCGGGGACTGTGCACCGGTTCCCTCAATCATGGTATCCTTTAACAGAGCTTTGATATCAGGAGAACCGTCTACGCCATAGATCATCGGGGATACGCCCGCTGCATCTGCCGCTGCATATGCGCCGAGAGCCGTAGGATCATTGCCGCCAAAGATTGCGATTACATCAGGGCTTGCGGTCAGAAGGTCTGTTGCCTTCTCGTTAGCTACCTGCTGGTTACCCTGCGCATCCTGCTGTCCAACTACGTTGAAGGTCACGCCGGATTCCTCGAGAGCTGCAAGGAAACCGTTCGTCCTGTCTGTTACGGACTGCATGGTAGGGGAATCAAGTACCAGAATATCGCCGCCGTCGGGGCACTTCTCGGCCAGATCCTTACCGCACACATAACCTGCGTTGTAGTTATCGGAACCTGCGTAGGAAATAAGGTAGCTCATATCGCCAACCTGTGTATCGAAACCGAACATCGGAATGTCGGCATCCTTTAACATATCAAGCGCCGGGATGATACCGTCCGCATCTACCGGATTGACGAACATCACATCAACGCCTCTGGAAATCATATCCTCGATCTGATCGATCTGGGTGTTGGAGTCATTACCGGGATCCATGGAAATCAGGGTATCGCCGTTTGCTTCCACTACTTCTCTAATCGCGCCCTCCAGAGCTACGAAGAAAGGATTGGTGCCGTCCATGCAGGTATAGCCGATCAGTCTGCCGCCTTCGGAAGCTGCGGGAGCCTCCGCTGCCTCTTCAGCCGCGGGAGCTTCTTCCGAAGTCTCTTCAGCCGCGGGAGCCTCCTCCGCTGCGGGTTCTGCCGCTGCCGGAGCTGCGTCGCCGCCGGAATTGCCACATCCGGCTAACACGGTTGCCAGCATTGCGGTACACAAAACTGCGCTTACAAGTTTTTTCTTCATTTTACATTTCCTCCCTTAAGTTTTTTGATGATTTGATTATAAAGAATTTTTTTTAGGGTAACACCTGTCCTTTGTAACGAATCCTTTATGACATCTGTCACATTTTAGTATGACATTGTAATATCAGGGGAGGAGGCTGATCGGGAAGGTTCTTTCCTGTATGGGCGAAGATATGCCTGAAAGATGAAAACAGAAACAAAAAGCCGTAATCCTGACGCATTACGGCAGTATCGCTGGTATGCAGATGGGGGATTAAGCCGGATTACAGCTTTCTGAGTCTCGACGGACTGGCGATCACAATAAACTTCATGTTCTGGCTTATGGGTTTTTCGGGATCAATATCTGTGCGGACATTTCCGTCCTGAATCACCGCAATGACGTTTATGGAATATTTTTTTCTCAAATTTAACTCCAAAAGAGACTTTCCGATCCATTCGGGTCTGACTTCCAGCTCGATCATGGACACGTCAGCAGAGATATCCATAATATCCACAAAGCCTGAGCTTATGAGGTTTTTGGCAAGCCTGATGCCGGACTCGCTCTCCGGGAATACAACCCGGTCCGCCCCTACCTTGCTTAAAATTTTGCAGTCCATGTCTGTAGCACACTTTGCGATGACGGTCTCCACGCCGATTTCCTTACAGAGCATGGTGGCCATTACGCTGGCCTCCAGACTGCTGGCCATAGCGATAATCACAACGTCGATATTGGCGATGCCAAGTTGTCTGATAACTTCGGGATCTGTGATATCCGCACATTTACAGTAGGGGATTTCCGCGATGGCGGCATTGACAAGTTCTTCATCCGAATCGACGGCAAGCACCTCGGCCCCGTTTCTCACAAGTTCTTTTGCCACGGCTATTCCATATCTGCCAAGTCCAAATACCGCATAGGATTGATTGATGCCCATAAGTCTTTTCCTCCATAAGAATGTGTTATCCTACACTGATTTCTTCCGTAGGATTTTTGATAATATTTTTCGTCTCTTTTTTTGTGTTGAGCGCTATCATAAGAGAGATAGGGCCGACTCTTCCAAGATACATGGTTATGATAATAATGATTTTGCCCCACATGTTCAGTCCGGAGGTCAGGTTTCTTGTCAGACCTACGGTTGCCGCTGCACTGACGGTTTCATAGGCAATGTCAAGAGCGTCTGCGTCCGTGACGGCCGATAGAAGGAGGGTTGAAGCACACAGGATAATAAAAGCCATACTCACCACCGCGACGGCTTTGTTGACGGCCTGTTTTGAGACTGTCCGGTGAAAAAGTTCTGCGTCGGCTTTGCTCTTCATAGTGGCAAAGGCAGAGACGATCAGTATGGTGAAGGTCACTGTCTTAACGCCGCCGGCGGTGCCCACTGGCGATCCGCCGATAAACATGAGAAGCAGCGAGAAGAGAGAGGAAGCGTTGGTCAGATTTTCCTGCGGAATTGTTGCAAAACCTGCGGTTCTTGTGGTTACTGACTGAAACAGCGAAGCCTGCAGCTTTTCCGGGAGAGTAAAGCTGTCCATGGTCAGGGGATTATGATATTCAAAAAGAAAGACGGCCGCTGTTCCGGCAAGAATGAGAATGCCGGTCGTGGACAGGGCTATTTTGCTGTGAAGCGTCAGGTTGGAAAAGCATTTCAGTTTCTGCCTTCTTAAATTCTTCAGCGCTTTCATAACGTCCCACCAGACGATATAACCGATACCGCCCATGACAATCAGCAGGATAGTTACTATATTAATAAGGGGGTTGTGGACATAGGCATACAGGCTGCTCTCCGAAATAATGTCCATACCTGCGTTGCAGAAAGCGGATATGGAGTTAAATACAGATATCCAGATCCCCTTTGCGCCAAATTCAGGAACGAAGACCACCATGTATAGAAGCGCGCCGACAGCTTCCACGATAAAAGTGCCAAGGAATACTTTGTTGATGAATTTTACCATGCCGGAAAGGGTGTTTAAGTTAAAGGCATCCTGAATTAACATCCTGTCCCTGATACCGATTCTGCGGTGCAGGCTGATCATCAGGCCTGACATGATTGTGACGACGCCAAGCCCGCCGATCTGTATTAAAAACAGAATCACAATCTGGCCGAAAAGGCTCCAGGTGGAAAAAGTGGGAACTGTCACAAGCCCTGTTACACAGATGGAGGTAGTTGCCGTAAAGAGCGCGTCAATATAAGGAACCGCGCGTCCGTCTGCGGAGCTTGCCGGCAGGGAAAGCAGAAAGCTTCCTGCCAGAATGGCGAGCAGAAAACTCAACATGATGGTTTGTGTTGTCGATAAGTCAATGTGAATCTTTTTTTTCATGGAAAGCCTCTCCGTGGTATCAGAAATTTCTAATACAGATATAGTGTACGAAAAAGGGATTGGTTTGTAAAGAATGGCTTTGTACAAAATAGCGGGAATGTACAAACTCATTCTGCATATAATTGACAAAAGATAATCAGAATGCTATATTTCCTCTTGGGTAAGGGAGGTTTTTTCTATGGATAAGGAGCAAACTGAAAATAAGGGCGGAAATCAGGCGATGCTCAAAATCTGCGGATTTATCGTGGATAAGAGAAACCTGTTTTTTTTACTGTTCGGTATTTTGATTATTTTTTCTGCTGTGTCGAGAAACTGGGTTAACGTGGAGAATTCCATGTCCCATTATCTTCCCGACTCTACGGAGACGAAGCAGGGCCTGGACTTGATGGAGCAGGAGTTTATTACATACGGGACCTGTAACGTGATGGTTGCCAACGTGTCTTACGAGCAGGCGGAGTCCATCGGGCGAAGGCTGGAATTTATGCCGGGGATTTTTCAGGTGGAGTTTGTCGATGAGGATGACCTGGAAAATCAGGATGATTTCTATTATAACGGTTCTGCCTATTATAAAATAACTTTTGACTATGACGAGAAGGACGATCAGTGCCTTGAGGTGCTGGACAGTGTCAAGGAGGAACTGGACGGTTATGATTATTACCTGTCAACAACTCTGGGAGACATCGAAGCGGAACTGATTGCGGAGGAAATGAACGTTATCATCGTTCTGGTTGCGATCGTGGTTGTGACGGTTCTTTTCCTCACGTCCCAGGCCTATGCGGAGGTGCCGGTTCTTCTGATCACTTTTGTGGCGGCGGCAATCCTGCAGATGGGATCTAATTTTGTTTTCGGAACCATTTCTTTTGTGTCCAATTCGGTAACGGTGGTGCTACAGCTTGCGCTGTCGGTGGATTACGCCATTATCCTTTTAAACAGATACAAGGAGGAGCATGCCAATCTGGAGTCCAGAGAGGCCATTATCATAGCGTTAAGCAAGGCGATCCCGGAGATCTGCGGCAGCTCCCTGACTACCATAGGCGGTCTGATTGCCATGGGCTTTATGCAGTATAAGATGGGGCCTGATCTGTCCATGTGCCTGATCAAATCCATCTTTTTGGCATTGGGTTCGGTATTTCTGCTGATGCCGGGTGTGATTATGCTGTTCTCAAAGCTGATGGATACCACCAAACACAAGAACTTTGTGCCGGACATCCCCTTTGTCGGGAAGTTTGACTATGCCACGAGATTTATTGTGGCGCCGCTCTTTGTACTTGTCATTGTGGGGGCGTACACGGTTTCCAGTAAATGCCCCTATGTGTTCGGTGACAGCACGATCACGCCGCCGATCCAGAACAGCATCCAGAAGACGGAGGAGATGCAGACGGAGAATTTCGGCGCGAGCAATATGGTGGCGCTTATCGTGCCGGCAGGGGACTATGAGAACGAGGCGAAGCTTCTGGCGGATCTGGAGTCCTGTCCCGAGGTGGATTACGCCATGGGGCTTGCCAATATTGAAGCGATGGACGGCTACTGCCTGACGGATAAACTGACGCCGAGGCAGTTTTCGGAGCTGATTGATCTGGATTATGAGGTGGCGGAGCTGGTATATGCGGCTTACGCTGTGAATGATGAGGATTACGCGAAGGTAGTCAACGGTCTTCCTGAATATAAGGTGTCGCTGATTGATATGTTTATGTTTGTCCACGATGAAGTGGAGGAGGGGTACGTCACACTGGAGGACGATTTGCAGGATACGCTGGATGATGCTTTTGATGCGATGAATTTTGCGAAAAATCAGCTGCAGGGAGAAAATTACAGCCGTATGCTGGTTTACCTGACGCTGCCAGAGGAGAGCGACGAGACGTTTGCCTTTATCGACAGGATGCATGAGATCGCCGGGAAGTATTATGACGGCAGGATTTTAGTCTGCGGAGAGTCGGTGAGCCAGTATGATCTGCAAAAAACGTTCGGCCGGGATAATCTGGTAAATAACGTGGTATCCATTCTGGCCGTACTGGTAGTGCTTTTGTTTACCTTTAAGTCGGCGGGTATGCCGGTGCTTCTGATTGCGGTGATCCAGGGATGCATTTGGCTCAACTTTTCGATTCCCGCGCTGCAGCATGACAATATTTTCTTTATGTCCTATTTGATTGTCAGCTCGATACAGATGGGTGCAAATATCGACTATGCCATTGTCATTGCGGGCCGCTATATGGAACTTCGGGAGACAAACGGCAGAAGACAGTCCATTATAGATTCCATGAATCAGGCATTCCCCACGATCATCACATCGGGAACCATGATGGTGGTAGCGGGATTTCTGATCGGAAAGCTGACTTCCAACGCGGCGATCTTTGGTATCGGCAAATGTCTGGGAAGAGGCACCACGATATCCATTTTTGTGACCATGTTCGTTTTGCCGCAGATTCTTCTGGTGGGCGATAAGATCATAGAGAAAACGGCCTTTGTCATGAATATGCCGATCCGGACAAAGAATGTGACGGGTCTGATGAGAGTGGACGGACTGGTGCGCGGCAGGATTGACGGCGTTGTGACGGGTACCATGAGCGCAATTGTCAGGGGTAATGTGAGCGCCTACGTGGAGGCCGGTGATGTGACGGAGATTTCGGAGGAAGAATACCGGCAGCTGACGGCGTCGGTATCCCAGGAGATAGAGAGCAGGGAGGTGGCGGATCATGAGTAAAAGAAAAGTGACAGCCCTGTTACTTGCGGCGGCAGTGGTTTTAAGCGCTTTTCCGGCAGTGTCTGTGTCGGCTGTGGAGGAAAATCCACAGGCGGAGGAGGAAGAGGAAGAGGTAGCCAGTGTAGAAGACGCCAATGAGGTGATCGACTCCTATCAGGATGAAGAGATCGATTGGGAGACAGTTTATATAAGGAGTGCGGAGGACTTTAAGGATTTTTCGCGTGACTGCTGGCTGGATACCTGGTCCCAGAATAAGAAAGTCTATCTGACAGAGGATATCAACCTGTCCGGGGCGGGGTTTGACCCCATACCGACTTTCGGCGGCTATTTCGATGGACAGGGCCATACGATCAGTGGATTTACAGTGCATGATCCGATTTCTTATGTGGGCTTGTTCAGCTATACGCAGAGGACGGCGGTTATCGCAAATCTGCGGGTGGAGGGTTTTGTGAGACCCACCGGGCAGCAGATGGTGGTGGGTGGTATTGTAGGGGACAACAGCGGCGTTATTTTGAATTGTGTCTTTGACGGTACTGTAAAAGCCAACGATTATGTGGGCGGTATCACCGGCTATAATGAAATCAGCGGCGTGGTGATGGACAGCGGGACGGTCGGGGAGGTCACGGGCGCCCATTACACAGGCGGCATTGCCGGCGATAATGTTGGAAATATTGTGGGATGTCTGAATAAGGCAGATGTCAATATCTCTAACGAAGATACGGCGAAATCTCTGGAAGATATTAATCTGGAGCAGTATACGACTGGAATTTTAAATTCTCTTGACAGGGAGGAAGACGAGAAAGGCGATAAGCTTTCCACGACAGACAATACAGTGGATACAGGCGGCATTGCCGGGCTTTCCACCGGAATTATACAGAATTGTGTAAACGAGGGAACGATCGGTTATGAGCATGTGGGCTACAATACGGGCGGCATCGTAGGGAGACAGTCGGGTTATGTGCACTCCTGCGCGAACAAGGGAAGGGTATACGGCCGTAAAGATGTGGGCGGCATTGTCGGACAGGCGGAGCCATACATAGCAATTGATCTGTCGGAGGATATCGTGCTGCAGCTGTCGGATCACATTGACACCATGCACGATCAGATAGAAAAGATGCTGGATGACGCCGGCGACCGGTCGGACGTGATTTCCAACAGGCTTTCGGTGATCCGCGACTTTGCGGACCGGGCAATCGACGATACCCATACGCTGGCAGACAGAACGATAGACTGGACGGACAGTATGATGGATTCCGTCAACGAGGCGGTAAACCGTTTTGATTATGTGCTGGAGGAGACGGCGAAGGACGACGGCGTGATCGATCATATGACTGACGCGGCGTCGGATGTGAAAGATACGGCGAAAGAACTGGGAGATATGGTGCAGGCCATGGATATCTATCAGTATATGCCGCCGGAGGAGCAGGTGCTGTATAACGACGCCAGGGCTGCCATTGAGAGCGGGGGAAAGGAACACGCAAGATATGCCGCGGAGGCAACTGAGGCGTATGAGAACTATTACATTCTCAAAAGGATAGACGGCGTTGATCTGGAAAGCGACTTAAAGCCTGTGACAGGGGAAAGACCGGATGTGAATACTGCATTTGAGGATGTGCTGGATGGCGATACCTTTTTAGGAATTACTGGATGGGTACACACTTCGGATGGTCAGTCATTCCCGCTTTCCGACGGCAGTGAAAGGGCGGCGGCGGATCAGGAAGTGCAACGGGGCGTAGCGCAGGACATGTCGGATAACGCCTCGGCCATTGCAAGGGCCGCAGGCAGCTATGCAGATGATAAGTATATGGAAAATCATGGCGTAGGCTATTCGGAGGATATGCGCGACCAGTTGGCGCTTATGACGGATATCGCGGCAAGATATACAGGCGAGATGACGGAGCAGGCAAGAGAGCAGCTGGGTGACGCCGTTTCTTCCGCGAAAGATGCTGCGGGCAATTTGCAGGATGCCGGAGAAGGAACGAAGGATATCTTAAAGACCCTGAATGACAAAGAGGATATTGTATTTCCGAGACTGGGGGAGGACTATCATTCCACCACAGGAAGCCTGAATTCCAATTTGAAAAATATTTCCGAGAACATGGGATATCTGAATGATGAGATGGCCTCCTCGGGGGATGTGATCAACGATGACCTGTCGGATATCAACGATGAGTTCAGCGAGATCATGCGGCTGTATACGGACGCCATGGACGGCGTGCTGGATATGGATTACTCCAACATATACGAGGATCAGTCAGAAGAAAATGCGGAGGAATGTGTAGATTCCACAATTGCCGACTGTATCAATAATGGCAGGGTGGAGGCAGATCTGAATGTGTCGGGTATCGCCGGTACGATGGCGATCGAGTATGATTTTGACCTGGAGAGCGACATAACGGGAATTGACGACGCCAGGGCAAATTCTACTTTCCTTACGAGGTGTGTCCTCAGGAAGAATATAAATCAGGCGAATATCACGGCCCAGAAGAGTTATGCGGGAGGCGTCTGCGGCCTGCAGGAGATGGGCATGGTGCTCCGCTGTGAAAACTACGGCAGAGTTGAGAGCACGGCGGGCGACTATGTGGGAGGTATTGCAGGACAGTCTCACTCCCATATCAGAAACAGTTATGCGAAGTGTACGGTGTCCGGTGAGGAGTACGTGGCCGGAATTGTCGGATACGGGTATGGAATAGAAAACTGCTGTGCGATGGTAAGGGTGAAGGAAGCCGACGCGTTTTCAGGTGCGATTGCGGGTAAGGTTACAGATAATGCGGAGGTTACGGATAACTTTTTCGTCTCGGATGAGATTGCCGGAATTGACCGTGTCAGTTACACCGGAAAGGCGGAGCCTGTAAGTTATAAAACGCTTTTGGATATGGAGGGAATCCCCGTAAATTTCCAAAAAATGAAAATTACCTTCTATGCGGATGATGAGGAGGTTGGATCGGCTGAGTGCCTCTTTGGCGGCAGTGTCTCTCTGGACAAATATCCGACCATCCCGGCAAAGGAAGGGTTTTATGCGGACTGGGACAACAAGGAGCTCACAAACGTCCGGCTGGATGAGGATGTAACGGTAGAGTATGTGCGGTATCTGACCACGCTGGCAGGAAGCTGGATCAGAGAGAATAAACAGTCGTCGGTTCTGGTGGACGGTATGTTTGTACAGGAAGATGAACTTGCCGTCGATAAACTGGGAACAGATGGCGTGCAGGTGACACTGTCCGATTCATTTTCGGAAGAGCCGCAGGAGCTGACAGAGTGCTGGCAGATCGAGATTCCTGACGACGGCGCTTCGACTCATCAGATTCGATATCAGGCGCCGCAGGGACAGACGGATGGCGTGTCAATCTATGTGCAGGATGCTGGCGGCTGGAAAGAGGCGGAGACAGAGCTCATGGGTATTTACTTCCTCTTCCCTGCGGAGGGAAACAGTGTGAAGATCGCGGTCAGCGTGACGGATAAAGGTATTATGGACTACATTGTCTTTATCGCAGCGGGTGCCGTGGTACTGCTTCTGGTGATTGTGCTGATTGTGCGAAAGAAGAGAAAGAAACGCAGGGCTGGGAAAGCGGCGGAGATGGAAGAGACAGAGGAAGTGAAATAGGAAAAGGGAGCGTAAGGCTCCCTTTTTATGTTTGCGCGCCATGGGCGCGCTCTAACGGGTGTAAGTCCCGAACATGCCCAGGTAGTGGGAAATGTATAGCCGAACAGCAAGGGTGTCCATTGTGAGGTGGAATCTGAAGGAAGCTGTAAG
>CAMQTN010000048.1 GCA_947037115.1 uncultured Lachnospiraceae bacterium | reverse complement strand
TGTTTGTCGTGTGCTTAAGGTAATGGATACCCTCTACTTCTCATTTTCAATCTTCCCCTCCATCCCGAAGCGTTCCGCGCGAAGGACACTTTCCCTCATTTCCTTTTCCGCCGGTTTTGGCAGATAGAGGCACACCTCCGTGCCTTTCCCCGCTCCCCCGCTCTTCACGGCCATCACATTTTCATTGCCCGTAAAGAGTTTCATACGGGAGATCACGTTGTCCATGCCGACGCCGTTTCCGCCCGACGCCATGTCGGCTTCCCTGTAAGTGCCGCTGAGTACCTTGTCTATCGTCTCCGCGCTCATGCCAACGCCGTTGTCCTTTACGCTGATACAGACCTGTCCCTCCTTCTCCTGAAGGGAAAGCAGGATCACGCCACGGTCCCCCATCTCACGTATGCCGTGGTTGACGCAGTTCTCCACAATGGGCTGCAGGATCATACCCGGCATCTCTACCGACAGCAGAGATTCATCGATGTGCTTTTCATAATGAATGTCCCCGGCAAACCGCACGTTCAGGATATAGATGTAAGAATCCACCATCTCCACTTCCTCCGCCACGGTCACCGTCTCCTCGCTCTTCTTCATATTATATCTGTAAAACTGCGCCACCTTCTGAATGTATTCATAGGTTCTGTCCGCGCCCTCCATCATGGAAAGCTGCGCGCCCGCATTTAACGTATTAAAAAGGAAATGAGGATTGATCTGGGCCTGCAGATACTTCAGTCTTGCGTCCTTCAGGTGGCCCTCCATGAGAAGTTCCCGCTCCTTTAGGGCCCGCTCCGCCTCCATGCTCTCCCTGATCTGTTCAATATATCTGCCGATACTCACCACCATGGAATTGAATGCGCCCGTCACAACACCCACTTCATCCTGCGATTCCACAGGAAGAAGTGCAATATCAAAATTTCCCTTCGCCACCTCGTCCGCCTGTCCCGCCAGCTTTTTCATGGGCCTGATCACCGCGCCCACAAAACTGATGATGATACAGACGTTGCTGCACATCACCAGGACGATGGCGATAACAGACACCACCTCAAAGAGGCGGAAACGCTGCTGCAATTCGCTGTAACGCTCGGAATTGCTGCGGAACTGTTCCATGTTCAGATTGGAAATATAGGTGCCGATGTAATCATACATTCTGGTGGCGTTCTCGTAGTGGAGACGGTACTTTTCCACATTGCGCCCGCGCTTGGCCTCAACGGTCTGGGCCACCTCCTCCAGATACCCTTCTGTCATATGCCTGATATTCCGCTCCATGCGGTCAAAAGCGCTGCCTGTGACCTTCCCGTTCAGGTCTGCAGCCATACTGCTGCACAGCGCCTCGCTTCGATAATAGTTTTCCAGAGAATCGCTGGTTTTCACGTTCAGGTAAGCCGTCATATCATCCTGAAGCGCATTGATTGCGTCGGAAAATTCATTCAGGTGGCGGTTGTCCTGATACACCGTATCCAGCCGTCCCGACATGCTGTTGATTCCGATAATCAGGACAATATTTACCATCACCACGAGAAAGTTGGTGATAATATAAATACTGCTTATTTTAAACTGCAGGGAGAAATCCCGTATCCTACTCATTGCCGTCTGGCTCCCCTCCCCTCAGATACTCGCCCACATTTTCTTTGGAAATCAGGCTGATATCCGCCGTAAAATACTGGCTGGTATAACCCAGGTCGTGATATTCCTGCAGGGCGTCGATACAGAAACCGCCCATCTGCGGCGTGTCGATATCCACAGTGGCATAGATTACATTTCTGTCGATGGCATTCAGGATCGTGTCCGAAATATAGTGTCCCAGAATGCTGACCGTTCCCACTTTATTGTAATCCACCACCGCCTGATAGGCACAGGTGGTATTCAGCTCGTTCAGGCAGATCAGGATATCCGGGATACTCCCCTCCATAAAGATATCGCGGACAGACTCCTCCACCGAGAAAGCATTGGTATCATCCACGGACTGCAAAGACAGCTCGATCACCGTCTCTCCCCTGTCCTGTTCAATCGCCTCCTGTATGCCGGAATAAATGATATTCTGGTCCAGACTGTTCGCATAGGAATTGACCAAAAGAGTCACTCTTATGGGACGGGCCTCCGACCCCACCTCCACTTCCTCCGTTTCCATCATGGAGGCGTCCGCATGCCCTATGATCAACCGTTTTTCCGTAGTCTCCGCAAGTCTCTCCCTGACGATTTCCAATGTCTGTCTGCCGTATTCCCTGCCCAGATTATAACTGCCCACCCCCACAAAACTACAGCGGGCGCTGTGGGTATTATCCCCGTAAAGGGTCACAACGGGAATGTCCTGGGCGGCGGCCCGGTCAATCAACGCCGTCATTTCATCGCTCTCATCAGCCGTCACGATGATGCCGTCCACCCCGGAGGCAATGGCGATCTCCATCTGTTCTTCCACGCTGTAATCCTGAAACTGATCGTTGCCCAGCCAGTCCACATAAACGTTTTCCTGAAGCGCCCTCTCGCAGGCGCCCTGATAAACAGACTGCCAGAAGGAGGATTTGTCATCCTGCGTGATCATGATATAGTATCTGTCATAAGTCTCCCCGGCTGTCTCCTCCTGATAACTGCCCTGGTAAAACCAGAGGACATAAACTGCCATCACCACCGTGAACACGACGCAGATCACAGATAAAAATACGGGAAGAAGCGTAAGCCCCGAAAATTTCCTTTTCGGGGCCTGCATTTTGTCCTCTATGCGTCTTTTTCTGTTAATGATCTTCATTTATAATATTTATCATAATTGATAATCTCATCCAGCAGCTTCGGAAGCTGTTCGTCCATGGTCTCGTCCGGGAACTGGCAGGTTCCCACCGCCATGTGGCCGCCTCCGCCATACTTGAGCATCAGGCTTCCCACATTGACATGGGAGGTGCGGTTTAAGACACTGTAGCCCACCGCCGCGGAACAGCCTTTTCCACCGCGTCCGTTAACGATCCAGACGGATATGTTCTGCTCCGGATACATGCTGTAAATCAGGAAACGGTTGCCGGAGTAGATCGGATCGACGCCCCGCAGATCGGAGATAATCACATCCTTCTCCACCCGTGTATGCGCTTTCACCATCTCCTTAAATTTCTGATCCTGCTCGTGATAGATTTCAATCCTCTCCTGCACATCCGACAGGGCAAGAATCTCTTCCGTACTCATGGTACGGCAGCACTCCATCAGCTTTTCCATCAACTGATAATTGGAAATCGTGAAGTTGCGCCATCTGCCCAGACCGGTGCGTGGATCCATCAGGAAACCCACCAGAATCCAGCCCTGGGGATTTTGAATCTCATCTATGGTCAGGTTGCCGGAGTCCACCTTATCCACAGCCGCCATCATATCGTCAAAATGAGAGAAACGCTCCTGGCCTCCATAATATTCATAGATGATGCGCGCACAGGAAGGTGTGATACGGCTCTCGCCTTTGTATTTTCCTTTTAACTCATTGCGCTCGTGCTCGCTGGAGTGATGGTCAAACCAGAGGCCGCACCCCTCCACAAAGGGAACGTTCGCCAGCACATCATTCTCCGTGATTTCCACAAGACCATCCTGTAAATCCTTGGGATGAGCAAATTTCCAACTGTCAATCAGGCCAACCTCCTTCAGAAGCGCGCCACATGCCAGCCCGTCAAAATCAGATCGTGTCACTAATCTCATCGTTTCTTCTCCTTTTATCCGAAAATTTCAAACCCCTTGCGCCGAATTATCTCACTATTTAAAATTATAAAGGAAGCAGACGCGCATTTCAAGAAAAAGATTCAGAGGCGTATCCTCCTTTGTCCGTCTTTTTCTGCTATGACGGTAATTTCCTGCCCCAGCTTAAAGGAATAGATAATCCGTTCCTTCACGGACTTTGCCCCGCCCTCCGAGGGATAGCCGAAAATCTGCTCAAGCGCCTCACTGTAACAGGCAAGCTGCACCCCATAACGTTCCACAAGTTCCTCCGGCGAAGACACAGCGTCGGTCTTGTAATCCAGCACCACAAAACCGTCCTCCTCCTCGAAAAACACGTCGATAATACCCTGGATCAACACCGTCTCCTCCGACGGAAAACCGTCTTTGAGCCGACTCGCCGGAAGTCCCATCACAAAGGGCTGTTCCTTGTAAAGTTTTCCCGCCCGGGCCGCATCCGCCATGCGAAGCGCTACACTGCCCGTCAGAAATCCGACAAGTTTGGGAATCGACACCGCCTCATAGTATTCCTGCGAAAGCCTGCCCTCCTGCAGCATTCCCGCGATCTGTTCCCGCAGCAGAGCCTCCGCCGCCTCCCTCTCGTAGTTGACTTCTCTGGTCAACCTCGTGAAATCAAAGAGTTCCATTACCTTGTGAAAAGCGCTTCCGCGCATGGAACCGCTGACGCGCTCGTCGCCCTTCAGGAATTTCGGCAGATAGGGAACCTGCGGCTTCTCCTCGAACAGTTTGGCCGAAGGCTCGTCCTTTTCGTGCATGCTTGCCATCTTCAGCTCCGACACGGTAGTCTTTGTGTAGAGCTCCTGTAGATTCCCGTGCGGATATTCATAGGAAAAGCGGTATGACAGCTTTGTCATGAGGTTTTCATCCACCGCCCCTTCCCGGTCAGCCGAAAGGAGCCGTCTCTTCGCCTCCATCCCCGAAAGCGTCTCTTCGATTTTTTCCTCAACCACATGATCCCAGCCGGTCAATTTTACGGAAAATCCCATATCCTCCGCGTATTCCGTTCCGGCCGTATCCGGCTCCATCCCGCATGTTTCATAAAATCCATCCAGACATTTATTTCCGGAAAGCGCAGATAAAAGGAGCGTCAAAAAGCTGTCCTGCCCGAAAAGCACATCGTAGGCGAGGCGCTTTTTCTCCCGCTGCCGCAGATAAAGCAGCGCGGCCGCTGTCTTTTCCGGCGTTTTGACTGTACCGGTCAGAATCAGTTTTTCCTCCGCCCTTGTCATGGCGACGTAGAGAATGCGCAGCTCCTCCGCCAGATTATCCCGTTTCAGCTTAACGGCTATGGCATTCTTTCGCAGGTTCTTACTCTTCACCCGCCCCGTAAAGTCCACATAGTCCACACCGATTCCCGCATCCACATCCACTGCCAGGGCGCCGTCTCTCTCCTTCTTCCGGAAGCTCTGCGCCATTCCCGACACAAAACAGATCGGAAATTCCAGCCCCTTGCTCTTATGGATACTCATAATCCGCACCACATCCGCATTCTCATCCTGCACGGCGGCCTCGCCGTAATCCACCTCATACTTTTCCAGTTGTTCCATGTAGCGGAGAAAATGATAGAGGCCATAATAGCTGGTCTTCTCATAATCCGCCGCCTTCACCAGAAGCATCTCCACATTGGCCCGCCGCCTGCCGCCCTCGGGGCGCGCCGCCACATGGTGCAGATAACCGCTCTCCCGCAGAATCGTCTGCAAAAGTTCGTGGACGGAAAGATAAACAGAAAGCTCTCTGTATCTTGCCACCTTCTCCAGAAAATGCGCTATCTTCTGCCGCAGCGTCCCGTCGGCCAGATCACAGGCCGTCAGCGCATCATAAAGATATTTCTTTTTCGGGCAGGACGCGCGCACCAGAGCGATCTCCTCCTCCGAGAAACCGCCCAGATAAGTATGCATCACCCCGTAGAGCGGAATATCCTGCAAAGGGTTGTCCAGAATCCGCAGAAAATGCAACAGTTCCTGTATCTCCGGCGCCGCGAAATACCCTGTCCTTGCCGTCACGTGGACAGGGATCCCCTCCTCCTCAAGCACCCGCTTAAACACCTCGTCCCAGCCGGACAGGGTGCGCAGCAAAATCACAATGTCACAAAAGGAAGCCCGCCGCAGCATTCCCGTCTCCTTGTCCGTCACCTGAAAGTCCCTGAGAAGCGTCTTAATCCGGGCCGCCACACCGTAAGCCTCCTGCTCCCTCACCGAAAGTTCAGCCGGGGCTTTTCCTGTCTGCGCCCGCTCTGTCGCCGCTCCCCGCGCCTCCTGCTCCCTCACATCCGCGGGAACCTTCTGCTCCTGAAACAGAAGAAGCTCCGTCACATTAGAAGCGTCCCCGGAAAGCTGCTCATCCCTCTGCGGGTAGGACGCGCCCAAATGCAGGGCCGTTCGCTCATCGTAGACAATCCCTCCCGCTTCCTTTCCCATAATCCGCATAAAAACCGCGTTCACGCTCTTTAGTACCTCTTCGCGGCTTCGGAAATTCTGATGGAGGTCAATCCGCATGGCATTTTTCCCCGCCTGCCCGTATGCCTCGTGCTTTTCCAGAAACAGCTCCGGCCTTGCCAGACGAAACTTATAGATGCTCTGCTTCACGTCCCCCACCATAAAACGGTTATAGCGGCCCTCCGCCTCGCCGCTGATACAGGAGAGCAGATACTCCTGCACCAGATTACTGTCCTGATACTCGTCAATCAGAATCTCATGAAAACGGCTCCGGTAAGCCAGCGCAGTCTCCGTGGGCATACAGCTTCCTTCTTCCCGCCGCAGAAGCACCTGTAATGCAAAATGCTCAATATCGTCAAAATCCAGAATATTTCTCTCCCGCTTTGCCGCGTCGAAAGCCTCCTTGACTGCCAGCGTCAGATCCACCAGCGCCGCCACTGCCGCCTGACAGGCCTCCATCTGTCTGCTCACCTGCTCTGCCGAACCTCCAAAAAACAGTGTCCGTATTTCCGCAAGGATCGTCTTCACGCTGTCGCGAAGCCCCTTCGCCGCCTCCCGTTTCGCCGTGGAGACGGAAGCGTCCCGTTTTGAGGGAAGTCTGTCAAACGCCACCGCGCCGAAAGCGCCGCAGAGCGTGTCGTAACCGGAAGCGGTATCGCCGCAGAGCTTCAACAGCCGCTCAGCCGTCTCCTGCTCTTTCTCCAAAAGCGGCCCATAAAAGTAAGGCCCGTCCGGCTCCTCGCACAGGCGTATTGCCGCAGACAGCTTCTCCACACAGCCGGAAAGCATAAAGCGCACATGCTCCATAAACACCTCCGCCCATGGCAGGCTGAGGATATCTATCTTTTGGGCCGTTTCGGACTGCACGGCGCTTTCCGCCTCACTCTGCATACTGGCTTCTCCTCCCGTCCGTGCCGCCAGCCGGTAATCGTTTTTCCTCTCTGCAAGCCACTGCTCCGGGAATGGCATACTCATGGCAAAATCGTAGAGCTTCCACACCTCTTTTTCCACGGCCTCATCCCTGCTGCCCACACTGAAATATTCCATACAGTTCAGGAAGGCCGGATCTTCTTTTCCGTAGGCGTCCTCAATCACGCCTGCCAGCACATCCGCGCGCAAAAGCCGGATCTCCCCCTCCTCCGCAATGCGAAAGCCGGGATCAAGCCCGATGGTGTGAAACTGGTTTCGCAAAACAAAAAGGCAGAAACTGTCTATGGTGGTGATCTGCGCGTTGTAAAGCAGTGTGGTCTGCCGCTGTAAGTGCTCGTTTTCCGGATCAAGGGAAAGCCTCTCGTTCAGGGCCCGGCTGATCTTCTCCCGCATCTGGGCGGCCGCCGCGTTGGTGAACGTCACCACCAGAAGCCTGTCGATGTCCACAGGATTTTCCCCCTCGCACACCATCTCCACGATCCGCTCCACCAATACCGCCGTCTTACCGGAACCGGCCGCTGCGGAGACCAGAAGGTTACAGCCGCGCTGCCCGATCACCTGTCTTTGTGCTTCCGTAAATGTGATACCCATGTTAACTCTCCGCCTCTTCTGCATTTTGTCCGGGCGTCTCCTGATCCTGCCCGCATTCTTCCCGAATCCGTTCCAGCGCTTCCTCCGCCTTCAGCTTCTTAAACTTCCGCGGCTGATACCCTTGCGCCCCGCCGGAGAAACCGCAGACATGCTTGTAGGCACAGTAAGTACAGGCCTTTTCCGATCCCAGCTCACAGGGATTGACCGATATGGTTCCATCCAGAATCTCTCTTCCCAGGCTGCGGATCTTATGGTTTACAAAATTCGAAACCACTTTCATATCCTCCTCCGTTATGACACTCGAAACAGCAGAGAAACTTCCGTCCTTTTTCCGCTCCAGCGGCAGAATATCGGATTTATCCGTAAACGTTCCATCCAGCATTCTGACAGCCTCGTCATTTTCATTGACCGCTCCAGTCATCTTCAATTCCTGTAAAATCTGCGCATTGACTTCCTCCGGCGTAAGGTTTTCCCCCTCCACCATGGGATCAGTCACCCGATAGTAGAGCATGGCGGCGGGAACAACTTCCTTGTCCGGATATTTTTTCTGCACAAGTTCCACCGCCGCATTCATATAGACCACCAACTGCAGCTGCAGCCCATAATAGAGCGCCGCCAAATCAAAACGCCGCTCCCCCGACTTATAGTCTATGACCTTCACATAGACCCGGTCCTGCGTCTCACCGATATCCACCCGGTCGATTCTGCCCCGCAGACGCACCTTCTCCTTTTCGCTCAGGGCAATATTTAAGGAGTCCAGATTTTCCAGCACATCGAAGGAGACCTCGAAGGCGTCCGGAAGAAATGTTCCCTTTTGCAGTTGTGTCTGTAACGTCTGCACGGTACGGTTCAATATCCGTTCGATCCGCTTCAGCAGATGGCGGTTTCTGGCATTGCTGTAGAGAATGGTCTCCCCGTAAGCGGCCGCACAGGTGGTCAGCGCCTCCGCCACCAGCGCGCGGCCCTCCTCCCTGGGAAAATCAAACCAGGTATAGCCGCGGCCCGCCAGTTTATCCGAAAAAACCTCCAATACGCTGTGAAAGAGATTTCCCATATCCACCGCTTCGAAGCTGTACTCTCCCCGTTCCCGCAGACGAAGGCCGTATTGCAGAAAATGAGCATAGGCGCAGGCCGCGTATTTTTCCAACCGGCTCACACTGTTTAAGAGAGTCGCGCCGTAAAGAGCCGTCGCCGCCGCCCTGGACAAAGGCCTGTCCTCATGCCTGGCAAAAGCCGTTTCCACCAGCCCTTTAATCTGCTCCCGATACTGCGGGTTCTCCCCATAGCAGCGGTAAAAAGTATACAGCATGCCCTGCTCTTCCTTATCCAGACGGCCGGCCGCATATTCCCGCAGAATATCCGTAAAAAAGCCCACTCCATCGGCGCCGCTCAAAACCTGTTCCTGCGCCGGCTCACATTCGGGCACTTCCAGCGTAAGTGCAGGAAACAGCCCCCTCACCATCCCCACCAGATAGGCGGGACGAAGCGACCTGCCGTCCTCCCCCACTCTGGCATAGGAAAGATACAAAGCCTCCGACGGTTTCGTCATATTCAGGTACAGATAAAGCCGCTGAATATACATCTGCTCTCTGGGAGAAGGCGCCAGTTCGATCTCCGACTCCCGCAAAAACTCCCTGTCAATATCCGAAATGATACCGCCCCCGGAACTCTTCGGAATGTTACCGTCATTCACCCCAAGGAAAAAGAGGATCTTTACCTGTTTCAGTCTTGTCCTCTCGATATCCCCGACCTGAACACGGTCCACGTTCTGGGGAATCGTCCCCACCGTAATCTCCATGAGCCCCGACTCCAAAATATCCGCAAACTCCTTCAGGGGCATTTCCTCCCCCGCAAGCAGCCCCTCCATCTGATCCAGCAGATCGATCACCAGCGGATAAATCTGACCATACTCCTTGGCTCTGGACAAATCGCCCTTCTCCTGGAACATACTCTCATACACCGCCAGCTTATTCTGTATCTCATTTACCACCAGAAAGCCGTAAAGCGCCCGCACCATATCATCCGCCGTTTTTAAGGGCACCAAAAAAGGCGCGAGCTGCTCCAGTAAGCGCTCCCGCATGGTATTGCACAGTGCAAGCTCCGCAAGGGACGCCTCCTCCCCTTCCGGGTTCTCCTCCCGGTAGGTAAAGGCCTCGCTCCACCTTTTGCGCCCTCTGATACCGAAGCGGCGGACATAATTTTCCAGTCTGTCCACTTCCTCTCTCTCAAAGTCCGCAAGTCCTGTGCGCAGATAATGAAAAACCGCATCAAAACTGAAATCCTGTAACAGAATCTGTAAGGCGCTCCGCAAATAGGAAGTAAACGGATTTCCCAGAATGCCTCTGGTATGATCCACATAGACAGGAATGTCGAACCGGGCAAACACTTCCTCCACATCCTTGCCGTACACTTCCATATTTCCGGTCACCACAGCGATATCACGATAGCACAGCTCTTCGGATTCCAAAAGCAGCCTGCGGATCGCAATGCAGGTCTGGCGAAGTTCCTGTGCCGGCGTTGACGCCTCGAACAGGTGAATCTTTTCCGCCTCCTTCTCATAGACACGGGGCGGGTAGCGGAACAGGTTCCGCTCCAGATGGGCAAGCTCCGGATTGCCCGCAAAGCGGGGCCGCCATCCCCCTCCTGTATCCCCGCACCAGACAGCTTCCTCCTCCGGGGTCCCGGTCTCCTGCGCCAGTCTGCGCAAAGCCGCCACCGTCTTCAGACTCAGATAAAAAAGTTTCTGTTTGTATCCGGCGGACGCAGACGCCGCCCCATCCTCACGGCAGGGATTTTCCCGCTCATCCATGGTGAGGGTGACAATCACCTTTTCTGTCAGTTTCATCAAATCCGAAATCACCTTATTCTGGATCGGCGTAAATCCCGTAAACCCGTCAAAGGCGATCACACTGTCCCTCACAATCCCAGACTTCGGCAGTGCTGTCCGAAGTCTGTCGAGGGTTCCTTCTGTCGTAATAAAACGTCCCTTTATGTATTCTCCGAAGGCTTTGTACAGTAACTGGAGATCTTTCAATTTATAGCAGAGCGCGCCCCGCTCCTTCGCGTAGGAGATCAGGGTTTCCAGTTCCTTCTCTCCCACTCCGTACTGCATAAACTCGGAGAGCGCCGACTTCACCTCATGAATATATCCGATTTTGTGCAGATGGCTTCCGAGCACAGTGAGCTTTTCCCGCTCCTGCCCCGCCACCTTGCGAAGCACAAGACTCTTTCCCGTATCATCCAGAACCGGCAGATCTTCCCCGCCCACCTCTTCAATGACCCGATGGGTCAATCTTCCGAAGCTCAACACGTCGATATTCATAATCGCATGGCGGGGATGCTCCACCACCAGGTCCATCTGCGTCTGCATGGTAAACTGATCCGGCACAATGAGCAGATAAGTCTTCTCCGGATGCCGAATGGATTCTTCTATGATAAAGTCATGCAGTTTCTTACTCTTGCCGGCGCCCGATGCGCCAAAATAAAATTGTAGGGACATCTTTTATCTCGCGTTCATTATTCAAACGGAATCACACCGCCGTCATAGGTATTGTTGATGTACTCTTTGACCGTGTCGGACTTGAGCGCCTCCACCAGAGCCTTGATGGCCTCGCTGTTTTCGTTCCCCTCCCTGACCGCGATCACATTCACGTAGGTCTTTGCCGCCTCGGAGTCGGACTGCTCATAGGCCACCGCGTCCTTCGCCACGGAAAAACCGGCCTCCATCGCGTAGTTGCCGTTTAACACCACAAAAGCTACCTCATCCTTTACTCTGGGCACCTGTGCCGCCTCCAGCTCCTGAATCTCCACGTTGTGCGGATTCTCCTCTATGTCACGCACCGTCGCTTCCAGACCCACGCCCTCTTTCAGGGTCAGGATGCCGTTGTCCTGTAACAGCAGAAGCGCCCTCGCCTCGTTGGTGGTGTCGTTTGGCACTGCAATGGTGTCCCCCTCAGCAAGTTCGGAAAGGTCGCCCTTTGTGCCCGGATAGATACCGAAGGGCTCGTAGTGGATGCCGCCCGCGTTCACAAGGTGCGTCCCCTGTTCCTCGTTGAAGGAATCCAGATAGGGGATATGCTGGAAATAGTTGGCGTCATACTCGCCGCTCTCCACCACCTGATTGGGCTGTACATAGTCGTTAAAGACCGTCACCTCCAAAGTGTAGCCCTGTTCCGCCAGAATGGGCTTCACCTGTTCCAGGATCTCCGCGTGGGGTGTGGCGGAAGCCGCCACCGTGATGGTGCCGTCGTCCTTCTTTCCGCCACAGCCTGTCAGCGCAGAGAGCGCAAGGGCCGCAGCTACAACAGATACTGCTGCTTTCTTTTTCATAACTTTTCTCCTCCTTATATTACTTTCTTTTATCCAGCTTCACAGACAGCCGCATACCCAGCGTCTGGAAGATCTGTACCAGTATGACCAGAAGTACCACCGAGACGATCATAATTAACGTCTCATAGCGGTAATAGCCGTAGCGCATGGCGATATCGCCCAGACCGCCGCCGCCGACCACTCCCGCCATGGCGGAGTACCCGAGAATCGTGCCGATGGCAATGGTTACACCCACCAGAATAGACGTCCTTGCCTCCACCAAAAGCACTTTCCATATGATGGTAAAGGTTCCCGCTCCCATACTCTGCGCAGCCTCCACCACACCGTGATCCACTTCCTTAATGGAAGACTCTATCATACGCCCGATAAAAGGCGCCGCCGCAAGGGTGAGCGGCACGATCGTCGCCACCGATCCTGTGGTCTTTCCCACAATCGCTCTCGTGATGGGCATGACAAGAATCAGCAGAATCAGAAACGGAATACTCCTCATAATATTCGCCACCACATCAAGGACTTTATAGATAACGGCATTGGGCCTGATTCCCGTCCTGTCCGTTACCGCCAGCACAATGCCCCAGGGAAGTCCCAGCAGATAGCCAAAGAAAGTTGACATCAATGTCATAAGTAACGTGTCCCGCACGCCCTCCAACATCATCAGGGTCAGATCACTAGTCCACATAGCCGTTCACCTCCTCCACCGCCAGACCTCTCTCGGTCAGATACGCTTTCATCTTATCCTGTACTTCCCGATCGTCAGGAAGGCTTAAAATCATCTCGCCCCTGGCAATCCCCTCCACATTCTTCGTGTCCGCCCGCAGAATATTGATGGGCTGGCCAAACCTTAACACCATATTCGCAATCACCGGCTCAAAGGAAGAGTTTACGGAAAAGACAATGCGGACACAGCACTTGCCCTTCATCAGCTCTCTCTGACGATCCTCTAATGTGCGGCGGTCCGTACCGCTTCCCTTTAAGATCAGTTCCTTCGCCTCCGGCGTCTTCGGGTGGGCAAATATATCGGAAACCCGCCCCTGTTCCACCAGATGACCCTCGCCGATAATCGCCACATGAGAGCAGATTTCCCTCACCACCGACATTTCATGGGTGATAATCACAATGGTGATACCGTAATTTTTATTGATATCCTTCAAAAGCTGCAGGATCGACTGGGTCGTGCGCGGGTCCAGCGCACTGGTCGCCTCATCGCAGAGCAGAATCTTCGGGTTCGCGGCAAGGGCTCTGGCAATCGCCACCCTCTGCTTCTGTCCGCCGGAAAGCTGTGACGGATAGGCCGCCGCCTTCTCCGAGAGCTCCACAATCCCCAAAAGCTCCTCGGCCCGTCTCCTCGCATCTTTTTTCTTCATTCCGCCGGTCACCAGCGGAAAACAGATATTATCTATGACATTTTTCTGCATCAGCAGATTAAAATGCTGGAAAATCATCGAGATATCCCTGCGGGTTTCCCGAAGCTGCTTCTCCGTCAGCGCTCCCAGTTCCTTTCCCTCGATCTCCACCGTGCCGGACGTAGGCCTCTCCAGATAATTCAGACACCGCACCAGCGTGCTCTTGCCCGCTCCCGACATGCCGATAATGCCATAAATATCGCCTGCCTGAATGGACAGTGAAATATTCTGTAAAGCCTCCACCTTGCCGTCGTCGGTCTCAAAGGTTTTGCTTAAGTCCTTCACTTCAATTATTCCCGCCATCTCGTTTATCCTTTCCGTGCTGCTCATTGCCACCGCGAACATTATAGCCTGATTCCGGCGAAATAGCAAGGTTTGCACGTGACTAGATACACGGTTCGGGCAACTTTCACTCTATATCCCCCGATGCACATTTTCCGCAAGTCTCCCTCTGCCGGCATGCCGGGTCATCCAATCCAATTAAGTTCTACTTCTTATTTGAAAAGTATGGTAAAATGACAGCATGGGGTGAAAGCCCAAAAAGGAGAAGATCATGAAAATACTTTTTATCGAATGGGCGAGCTTCGGCAACGCCGATATGAAGGACGCTTTTACCAGAGAAGGGCACGAAGTCATCTGCTTCCCTTTCTCCAATAAAACCTCCCGCAGGGACTCCAAAATCGAAGCATCTCTCGCCTCCAGACTGCGCGAGACGGTTCCCGACGCCGTCTTTTCCTTTAACTATTTTCCCCTGATTTCTATTGTGTGCAAGAGCGAAGGCCTGCCCTACATCTCCTGGATCTACGACAGCCCTTATGTCATGCTCTATTCCTACACGGCCATCAACCCCTGCAATACCATCTATGTATTCGACCGGGCTCTGTGCCGTGAATTTAATGATGCCGGCATCAAAACCGTCCGCTATCTCCCCATGGCGGCAAACACGGAAAGGCTTGACGCCGCAGGCTTCCCTGACCCAGAATACGACATTTCCTTTGTGGGCTCCCTCTACACCGAGTCTCACAATTTCTTTGACCGTATGGAAAATCTCTCTCCATACGCGAAAGGCTATCTGGAAGGACTGATGAATGCCCAGATGAATGTGCAGGGTTATAATTTCATTCAGGAATCACTGTCTCCTGTTATGGAAGAATTGTATCAGGCCCTACCTATGGACCCCAATCCTGACGGCGTGGAAACCAGAGAATATCTCTATGCCCAATATGTGATCAACCGCAAGCTCACAGGTCTGGAACGGCTGCGCCTGCTCAAGGCAATTGCCGGAACGCACACACTGGATCTTTTTACCCTGGACCCGGATTTTATGCTCCCGAATCTGCGCAACCACGGTACTGTAGACTACTACTCCGAAATGCCGCTTGTCTTTAAGAAAAGCCGTATTAACCTGAATATCTCCCTGCGAAGCATCAAGAGCGGCATGCCGCTTCGCGCCTTTGATATCATGGGAAGCGGCGGTTTCCTGTTAAGTAATTATCAGGAGGATTTTCTTGAGAACTTTATCCCCGGAGTAGATTTTGAATATTACGAAAGTGAAAACGATCTGTTACAGAAAATTGCGTATTACCTGACACACGAGGAGGAACGGCGCGCTATTGCAAAAAACGGCCACGACAAGGTGGCCGCCGCCCATACCTATCGTGACCGTGTGCGTGAGATGTTAGCCGGTCTGTAGCCTCCCTTTTATCTCGCATTTATCAGGTATCCTATTTCTTATGTTCAAATTTTCTCGCCGGATTTCCCACCACCGTAACGCCTGCCTCCACATCCCTTGTCACAACAGCTCCCATTCCGATAAAGCTGTCCCTTCCTACAGACACACGGTTACGAAGGGTTGCGTTCACACCTACATAGACTCTCTCTCCTATGTCCACAAAACCGGCTACTGTGATTCCAGCCGTCAATTCCGCATTCTTATGCAGATGCGCCTCATGCCCTATATGTATTAGGCCATCCAGCTTCACATAGTCTTCCAGAATGGTGTCTCCACACCCTCCTGCCGCCACATTATTACACGAACCTATCTCTACATAATTTCCTATAATTACCTTTCCTAGGGTGGCGATTCTATTTTTATTCCCTTCCTCATCCTCATACATGGTAAAACTGGTAGACCCCACCACTGCTCTTTCGTTGCAAAAAAAATGATCTCCTATCACCGCGTTTTTAATGACGCTTCCAGCAAGTATTCTGGCCTTTTTCCCTATTACAACGTCATGTCCAATCAGACATCCCGGCTCAATGTATGCGTCAGCACCGATCTGCACATTTTCTCCCAGATAATATCCTCCGTCAGTAAATTGATAATGCCGTTTTGCATCCGCATTATCCCGTTCTTCTGCAAATTGATTCACAAATTCCGCGTAAGACATTTGTGGACTCTTACAAAACACAAAACAATTTCCCTCCTTTAAGCCGACAGGAACTTCTATTCCTTCTTCCGCAAAAACAAGACACTCCTGTAATCCCTCCAAGTTTTTAATTAAATGTTCCACCTTTTTAGAAACATACATTGCCGTATGAGGTTTTGGACTGCCGATATAGGAAACACCACTTACGGTAAATGCATAACTTGCATCTATTTTTTTTACAGAATATTCCATTTACGCTCTCTCTATACTTTCTTATTTATTTTGCACAAAAAAGCCTGTAATTTAGCCATTTGTACAATGGTTTGTAAAGTTATAACAATGACTCCGCATTTGATAATGGGCGAAAACCGTGTCATTGCTGCTTCACCTGCTTCCAGCCCTACACTGTCCCGTGCTGCTTCATGATCTGGTCTCTGCAAACGGAAGCTTCCCTGATCTCAGCATAAACCCCGCCCGGCAGATACGATGTTGAAAATCTCCCATCTTTCACAAGCAGGGCAATCGTCTTGGGATCTTTCAGGTCGCTCTTTTCAGGGCTGTTGTCATCCAGTTCCTTGCTTCTGCTGACTGTAAACGGATCGACTGTCACAAGCTACACTCCGTGATCCTGTAAGAACTTCTGGAAAATAAGCCAGTAGCAGCCGGTAGGCTCGCAGCCCGCAATAACCTTTTTCATTTCGGTTTTATTCATGAGTTCCTCTGTCCATTTAAAGAATGTGAGAAATCCCATTCCGATGTTGCTGAACTTAAATACCCTTCAGGAAAGTTCAAATCCCCTCCAGTCAAACGCCCTGCAGAAATGGGTCTGTGACCCGACATCAACGCCTACAATCAAAGTATCAGATGTTACTTGCTTTAATCTGTCATTCTGTGTTACATTCATTATTAGAAACCTCCGTTTGATTAAAAGTGTTTTTGTTTCATCCGCCAAGATGAACACTCTTATCTTACTACGAGGTTTCTTTTTACTCCATTGGCGTTATTTCTGAATTACAGGAATGCTCCTATCAACTTTCTTCTGTGCTACTATCTTCCCATTTGACCACGGTTTCTCCGTCAAGAACCGTTTCTCCCCTTTTGTTGGTACATAAAGTCCTTAAAACATATTTACCTTTCGGCAAACATTCCGTAACCGTCACCTTTACCTCAACCGAATCCCCTATATACACCGGCTGAATATATCGTATATTTTGTGAGAGTAAAATTGTCCCTTCACCCGGCAAATAATTCCCGAGAATCATGGAAATTGCATTGATACAAAAAAGGCCATGTACAATTCTTCGCCCGAATCTTGACTGTCCGGCATAAACTTCATCCATATGGATCGGATTTTTGTCACCAGATACTTCCGCGATTCTCTGTACAACCTGTTCATCGGCAACTATCACTTTGGAATAACTGCTTCCTGTCTCTAACATGTTTCTCCTCTTCTCAACCTATAACTTTGTAAACCGCCCATCAAAATCCATCGTCGCACATTCCTCCAACGGAAGTTTCACACTACATCCCTCTGCCGCGGATTTATAAATCGCCAGTACAAGCTCCAGCGCCCGCTTTCCATCCATAGCCGTAACGTAAGGCTGTCTGTCGTTTTTTATGGCGTTGATCATATCCGCATACAGCGGCGTATGGCCGTATCCGTATACATTGGGCGGATTCTCGTGAAATTTCGCCTTAACCTCCTCCGGATTATCCAGAAGATCCGAAAACCGCCACTCCTCAATTACATTGACAGACTGTCCGCCCGCCTTTACGGTTCCTTTTTCGCCAAATATATAAAGCGTCTCCTCCAGATTGCTCGGATAGATGTCTGTCGTTCCCTCCACGATACCATAGCTTCCGTTTTTAAACCTGATCAGCGCGATTCCCATGTCCTCCGCTTCAATATAATCATGGTTCAACCGATCTGTCATACCGACCACCTCGTCGATCTCTCCTCCCATCATCCACCGCAGAAGATCAATATTGTGAATACACTGATTCATCAGGGCACCGCCATCCTGCTCCCAGGTGCCGCGCCAGGAGGCCCTGTCGTAATATTCGTGATTCCTGCACCATCTGATATGGGCTGTCCCATAAAACAATTTCCCGAAACGGTTCATGTCAATGGCTTCCCGTATGATCTGCACCGATTTATTAAACCGGTTCTGATGGCAGGCGCAGACTTTCACGTGCTGCGTGATCGCCGCCCCTATGATTGCATCCGCGTCTGCGATAGAGAGGGCAATCGGTTTTTCAATGATACAGTTACAGCCATGCCCGATACAAAACAGTGCAATCTGCGCATGCTTGCCGCTCTCCGTACAGATCGCCACCAGCTCCGGTCTCTCCGTCTCTACCATCTCCCGATAGTCGGTATAGCGCTTAACATTCTCACCCAGCTTAAATTTCCGTACTTTGTCCTCCATGCATGCCGGATCAATATCACAGAGCGCCACCAGCTCCAGTTTATTATTCTGCGCCGCCGCTATATGATTCGGTGAAATGCGGCCGCAGCCAATCAACGCATATTTCATTCTTCTTCTCCTTCTTTACCCTTTTCTCTAATATCTTACCACAAATTGAGCATAATTGCCAAAAATTATAGATAAAAGAAACGCTTTCCTGTCCTTCTATTGCTTTTTCAACCGCTCAATCTCAGCGCGGAGCTGCTGAATCTGCTCAGTCTGCTCCCTGAGAATCGCTTCATACTCCTCTATTGCTCTCTCGTAGCTGCGCAGGTTCTCCTCATGTTCCCTTCTGTCCTGCTCACGCTTCCTCTCGCTCTCCTCCATTGCCCTCTCATAACTGCGCAGGTCTTCCTCATGTTCCCTTCTGTCCTGCTCACGCTTCCTCTCGCTCTCCTCTATAGCCCTCTCATAGCTGCGCAGATCCTGATAATACTCCTCCCGGTCTCTGCACCTCTTGCGAACCAGCTCATCGGCACTCATCCGAAACATGGTCTGGGCCGCCTCCTCCAGATATTTGTCTTTTGATGCAATCATTCTGATTTCCTCCCAGGTATCCGCCTTAAACAGCATTGCCCACTCATGGATATGATAACGCTTATCCTCCTCAGTCGCCAGCTCTATATGAGATAAGTCTACCACACGCAGGGTAAGGCTGTCACTATATTTTTGATTATTTTTTACGTTTATCAGTTTATATTCAGCATAAAATTCCGGTGTTCTCTCAAACAGTGTATAATCCAGAAAGCCGATATGTATGACAGGTTTTGCCTCCATATAGTCCTGTCCATGGTTTAGCTGGTCATATGACCGGCACAGATACATAATGGAGCGTTTTCGCCAGTTTAAGCTATTGGCGATCTGCATCTCCAAATTGATCAACGTATTATTGTTTAAAACCACATTGATATCAAGCCTGAACTCCTTGTCTCTGACGCTCTCCCCCAATACGATGGGATTCGCGATTTCCACCGAACAAACCTCTGCTTCGGCCAGATGCAGCAAAGAGCAGATCAATCCCCTAAGGGCCTTGTTGTTTGCCTGTAAAACGGCCCGAAACAGATAGTCGTTTGTCAAATGGTAGGGAACTTTTCCGCCGGCGTTAAGAAATTCCTGATTTACCTGTTTTTTCATAGATGTGCCTTCCTTTCCGATTATCAGAATCATTGTAAGAATCATAGATGTGTCTGAAACAGATATACCACAGTTCATCCAGGTCCGCAATTCTTTTTCCTTTTTTCTTCATAGAAAATTAAGTAACGAAATATCGAATACCACATGTTCTGTATCAGGATATGGTATTTTTTTCATCCCCATCCACTCAAATACACAAGATATGGTATTGTGCAGGTTTTCTGTTCACATGGAACGCCTTTCTCAGTTCCCGCCCTGCTCTTTCTCAAATATTCTTCTCCATCGTATCCCTTTTATGTTATAATGAGCGCAGAATAAAAATAACCAGTGCGCAAGTAAGGAGATCCCATGCATCCCATATCCGTATGCATTATCGCAAAAAATGAAGAATCCCGCATTGAGCAGTGTCTTACCTCCGTCAAGCCCTGCGGCTTTGAAATCGTGGTGGTGGACACAGGTTCCACAGACCGGACAAAGGAAGTCGCGGCTAAATATGCGGATAAAGTGCTGGACTTTGCATGGTGCGATGACTTTTCCGCCGCCAGGAATTTTTCTTTGCAGGAGGCGTCCAATAACTGGATCTTTATGATAGACTGCGACGAGGCTGTCCGGGAAATTGATGTGGAGGAACTCAACTACTTCCGCAAGCACCTGTCCGACAAGGTAGGTTGTGTATCCCGTGAAAATCTTGTGACCCAAAACGGCATACTGACACTCAATAATGTTGACTACACCGAACGTTTTTTTAATAAAAAGCTTTACCGCTATACAGGCATCATCCACGAGCAGCTCACACCTGTCAGAGGCCATGAGATCTCTGCGATGCTGCTCCACACGACCCTGATCCACACGGGCTACGACATGACCCCCAGCGAACAGGAAGCCAAGTACAGGCGTAATTTCACCCTTCTCGAAAGACAGGCCGAGGCAGATCCGGAAAATCCGTATCTCTACTATCAGCTTGGGAAAAGCTGTGAAATTCTGGAAGATTTTGCCCGTGCCTGCACCTATTATGATAAGGGACTGTCTTTTGACCTGGATCCGGAGCTGGCCTATGTGCAGGCCATGGTGGTCTCTTACGGCAATGCGCTTCTGCGCACGGGACAGGCTGAGACTGCGCTCGGGTTTGAAGGCATCTACGATGCATTTTCCTCCGTGACAGATTTCATCTATCTGATGGGCAATATTTACAAGGACAATTCCATGTTTGAACAGGCGCTTGCACAATATCAGAAAGCATTGCAGATGCCTCCCGGCAGGCAAAACGGCGTCAACTCGTTCCTGCCGCTTTACCAGTCAGGACTGATCTTTGAGCAGCTCGGGGATATCGATTCCGCATGCGCCCTCTATGGACAGTGCGGCGGCTTTGCCCCCGCTGACGAGCGGCTGGCAGTTATGCGGAAGTGTTAGCCGCCCGCCGATGAAAGCAACCGTTAATCCGCACAAAGGAGGATCGCCCATGATCCCTGTATCCGTATGTATCATCGGAAAAAACGAGGAGAGACATATCGGAAAATGCCTCTCTCCTCTTAAACCCTACCCTTTTGAGATCATCTATGTGGATACCGGCTCCACCGATCGGACAAAGGAGACTGCCGCAGACTACACGGACAAGATATACGACTTTAAGTGGATTGATGATTTTTCCGCCGCCAGAAACTTCGCTCTGGAAAAAGCCGCCTGTGAGTATGTGCTTTTTCTGGACTGCGACGAATATCTGACCTCTCTCGATGTGGAGGCCGTTTATCAGGCCATAATGGCGCATCCGAAAGGCGTGGGCATGCTTCTTCGCAATAACTATTACAAAGCCAACGGCACACAGACCAATTATCCTGATCGGGTGGAGCGGCTCTTTTCAAAAAAGCAGTTCCATTATACGGGAGTCATTCACGAGCAGGTAGTCCGCCTTGCCGATGAAAGCCCGCTCTATGAGCGTTATGAAATCCCCCTGACTGTGGATCATGCCGGATACAGCGGCAGCATGGAAGATATGCGCCGGAAAGCCGAACGCAACAACACGCTTCTCTTTCGGGAAATCGAGAAGCATCCTGAGAATCCCTACCTCTATTTTCAGGCAGGGCAGTCTTTCAACAGTATCTATGATTATGAAAATGCCTATACCTACTATAAAAAATCCTTTGCGCTCCCGTTGCATCTGGAAGAGCCCTGGGTACAGATTATGGCTACCGCCTACATCAATGCCATGAACCATACAAACCGCTCCAGGGAGGCGCAGCTTTTTTTTGAACCTGTCTATGAGCACTTTGCGGGAGACGCCAACTTTTATTGCAGTATGGGAAATGTCTACCTGAATCTGGATCCGCCCCAGCCGCTGAAAGCCATGGCGGAATACATCAAAGCCCTGCAGTGCCCGGATGCCAGGGAGGAGGGCGCAAACAGTTTCATCCCCTATTACAATATCGGCCTGGTGAACGAAATGCTTGGCAATGCAGGTTCCGCCCTGACCTTCTATCAAAAGGCGGCCGATCTGGGCTTTGTTCCCGCCACAGAGAAGCTCTCTGCCCTGACCGGTTCGTGACAATACTGTCATGCCGAACAGCCGCAGCAGAAGCGCAAAAATTATGCAGAAATGAGGATTATGATTATGATTCCGATCTCCGTTTGTATCATAGGAAAAAATGAGGAAGCAAACATTGAAAAATGTCTGGAACCCCTGACCCACTATCCCTTTGAAATCATCTATGTGGACACAGGCTCCACGGATGCGACAAGGGAACTGGCTTCCAAATATACTGACAAGGTCTATGACTTTGAATGGATTGGCGATTTTTCCGCCGCCAGGAATTTCTCTCTGGGTAAAGCCTCCCACAATTATGTGCTTGTTTTAGATTGCGACGAATATCTGACCTCTCTGGATCTGGAGGGGCTGTGCGCCGCCATTGAAGCGCATCCCCACGGTGTGGGACAGATTCTCCGAAAAAGCTACACCGGCGACGACCTGAACGAAGACTTCTCCCTGGAGCGGATCGACCGTCTCTTCCACAAACGCAAGTACCACTATATCTATCTGATTCACGAGCAGGTGGCGGATATCCGGACAGACAGCACCGATTACGAGCGCTACGATGTGCCCGTAGAAGCAGATCATGTGGGCTATGTGGGCACCATGGACGAGAAGCGCATCAAGGCAGAGCGTAACAACGCCCTGCTGTTTAAGGAGATTGAGCGCGATCCCACGGAACCTTATTTCTATTTTCAGGTGGCCCAGTCTTACAATCTGATCTATGACTATGAAAATGCCTATAAATACTATAAAAAAGCTTTCGAACTGCCCCTGAATCTGGACAATCTCTGGGTGCACATCATGGCTGGAAACTTCATTAACGCCTGCGTACAGACCGGCCGGGCTGCGGAGGCGTTAGCGCTTTACACTCCTGTCTATAATGACTATGCCGCTAAAACTTCTTTTTTATGCAGTCTGGGCACCCTTTATCTGAACCAGACGCCTCCTCAGCCGCTGAAAGCCATGATGGAATTTGTGAAACTTTTGCAGCTTCCCCCTGATCCTGAAGCGCAGGATTACACCCCGATTGCCTTTTATGGAATGGGCTGCTGTAATGAACTTCTGGGCAATTTCCCCACGGCCATTGATTTTTACCAAAAATCCGCTGCCAAAGGTTACGCCCTGGCTGTGGAAAAACTGAAATCCATAGGTATGCAGTGACTTATGAATAGGAAGGACAGACCATGATCCCAATTTCCGTTTGTATCATCACAAAAAATGAGGCCGGACTTTTACAGAAATGTCTGGAAGCGCTCAAACCCTATCCCTTTGAGATCGTAGTGACAGATACGGGGTCTGAGGACAACTCCATAGAAATCGCAAAGCAGTATACAGACTGCGTCTATGAGTTTGCGTGGATAGGAGATTTTTCCGCTGCCAGAAACTTCTGTGTGAGCCGCGCCTCCCACAATACGGTTCTCTCCTTAGACACGGACGAATTTATCCGTCCTCTGGACTGGGACGCCCTGCAGCAGGCTTTGGAGGATCATCCGAAAAGCCTTGGGGCAATAGAGTTATTCAGCTATTTTGATGTAGATGGGGAGACGAATCACCAGATCAGCCGCCTGGAGCGGCTGTTTAACAGGCGCTGGTATCACTTTGTCAACCCGATCCACGAGGTTCTGGTTCCCATCGGCCGCATGACTCCTACTTCCTATGACGCCCCCATCTGCGTCGATCATGTGGGCTACCAAGGCACAAAGGAAAAGCTTAAGGAAAAAGCGGAGCGCGACATCGCGCTGATCCGCACTGAGATAGAGACCGATCCCGACAATCCCTATCTGTATTTTCAGTTAGGACAAAGCTATATGCTGATGCGGGATCATGAGAACGCGCTCCTCTGGTTTCGCAGGGCCGTAGAACTGCATCCCGTGCCCGGAGCCGATTATACGCTGACCCTTCTCTATAATTATGCCAGCATTCTTCTGGACGACAACCAGGTTGAGGAAGCCGCAAATGTCCTTTCCTACCGCCGCTCTTTCTCCGACCACAAAGATTTCCTCTGTCTGGCCGGACGCATTTACCTGCGCATGGGCCAGCCGCTTAAAGCGCTCCCTGAATTTGTGCAGGCATTGAGCGCTCCCAAATACTGCCTCGAAGATCCACATGCCCCCAGCTATTACATCGGTTTCATCTATGAGCTCTTCGGCAAACAGGATATCGCCCGCACGCACTATGAAAACTGCGGCGAATATCCTCCCGCTGTGGAGGCATTAAAACGCCTGAAAAGCTGAAGCCGTTTAAATACATAAACACACGCGGAAAAAAGGCTCATCCTTTCGGATGAGCCTTTCTGATAGTTCAACTTGTAATCCACAAATCCTATTACAGCGATTAGCCGAGTAAGGACAGTGCCAGCTGATTGCCCTGGTTTGCCTGAGACAGCATGGAGGTACCAGCCTGCTGTAAGATATTGTTGTTGGAGTACTGAACCATCTCCGTAGCAATATCTGTATCGCGGATAGCAGCCTCTGCGGACTGGGTGTTCTCTACGATGTTGTCCAAGTTGTTGATGGTGTGCTCCAGACGGTTCTGGATTGCACCAAGGTCAGATCTCTGGGAAGATACGATCTGCAGAGCGCCCTTAATGAATGCATTCAGGGAGTTGAAATCCTTGGTTGTAGCAACAGTCGTAGCATCGCCACCCTTAAGGTTCTGGAAGGTAGAAACAACCTTGTTAGCCTTGGTTGTGGTCATAGCTGACAGATTGTACTTGTTGTTCTTAACCGTAGAGTAAGTTGTAATCGAGGTACCTGTGGAAATACTACCCTGCATGGTAGAGGTGTTTTTAAGACCGCTTGCCGATGTATTTCCATAAGTGGTAGAATTGTAAGTTGCATTGCTCTCTACCAGTGCGTTGTAGGTAACTGCGCCATACAGTTTACTGTGTGTACCCTTGCCAGTTTCCCAACCGTCACCGATGCCGTATGCAAGACCGGAGATACTCATGTTAGCGATGGAGATCTCGATGTGCTGACCAGCCTCAGCGCCTACCTGCAGGCCCTTGATGAAGGAGCCGTCTAACAGGTTCATCTCGTTGAAGGTGGTTGTGCTCTGTACACGGTCGATCTCACTCATCAACTGACCGATCTCAGACTGGATGGATGCACGGTCTGCAGTTGTCAGGGTACCATTCTCACCCTTAACAGCCAGCTCGTTCATTCTCTGGAGCATATCCTCAACTTCGTTCAGAGCGCCCTCAGCGGTCTGTACTACGCTGATACCGTCCTGTGCGTTAGAGGAAGCCTGAGAAAGACCTCTTACCTGTCTTCTCATCTTCTCGGAAATAGAGAGGCCTGCTGCATCGTCTGCTGCACGGTTGATCTTATATCCAGAAGATAACTTCTCTGTAGACTTAGCCTGAGAAGAAGTGGTCAGTCCTAACATTCTGTTAGAGTTCATCGCTGTAATGTTGTGTTTTACTATCATAGTATATTCCTCCTTGAATTTTTTGCGGCGTCCTTGCCGCTTGTTTTGTTTGTGTGGTTCCGCCTCCGTCCCGTCCGCTGACATCCGCGTCTCCACTGCTTTCAAGTAAGTGTTTTTACTTTACTTGTATTATATATCGGCTGTCTCTTA
>CAMQTN010000047.1 GCA_947037115.1 uncultured Lachnospiraceae bacterium | reverse complement strand
TTACAGAATAGTACATATGACTTGTATAAAGATATACAGCGCAGAACGGGAGGAGAAATATATCTGGGCGTGGTGGGGCCTGTCAGAACGGGAAAATCCACTTTCATCAAGCGGTTTATGAATCTTCTTGTACTTCCCTACATGGAGGATGAGCACGAGAAGGAGCGGGCGCAGGATGAGATGCCACAGAGCGCCGGCGGCAAGACCATCACCACGACGGAACCGAAGTTTATACCCAAGGAGGCCGCCCATGTGAAGCTGGGCGCGGATATCGATGTGAAGGTGCGGCTGATTGACTGTGTGGGGTATATGGTGGAGGGAGCCAGCGGCCATATGGAGAAGGACGAGGAACGTATGGTCAAGACGCCCTGGTCCATGGAGGAGATTCCTTTCACGAAGGCGGCGGAGATCGGAACCAGGAAGGTGATCAGGGATCATTCTACAATCGGTATCGTGGTGACCTGTGACGGTTCCTTTGGAGAGCTTCCCAGAGAGAGTTTCCTGGACGCGGAGGAACGGACGATCAAGGAACTGCAGGCGCTTGGGAAACCGTATATCGTGCTTTTAAATTCCGCGAAGCCTTATGCGGAGGAGACAAGGAACCTGGCGGATGAGATCAGCGAGAAGTATCAGGTCACGGTTATGCCGATTAACTGCGAACAGCTGAAAAAAGAGGATATCAATCACATTATGGAGAATATCCTCTACGAGTTTCCGCTTACCATGATTGAATTTTATATGCCTAAGTGGGTGGAGATGCTTCCCTGTGACCATAAGATGAAGAAGGATATCATTGCAAGGCTGAAGCAGTTGATGACAGATTTAAACCATATCCGTGATATTACGGCGGACCGGTTTTCTGTGGAGAGTGAATATATTAAGAAGTGCAAGCTGGACGGCGTTAATATGTCAGACGGCAGTGTGCGGATTGTTCTGGACGTGGACGACGCCTATTACTATGAAATGCTGAGTGAGCTGGTGGGTGAAAACATCGGCAGTGAGTACCAGCTTCTTGCCACTCTGCGGGAAATGGCGAAAATGAAGCGGGAGTATGTGAAAGTACTGCATGCTCTGGAAGCAGTGCGCTACAAGGGTTACGGCGTGGTGATGCCTGACCGGGAGGAGATTGTTCTGGAGACGCCGGAACTGATTAAGCAGGGCAATAAGTTTGGCGTCAAGATCAAGGCGGAGAGCCCCAGCATTCACATGATCAAGGCAAGCATCGAAACGGAGATATCGCCCATTGTCGGGACGGAGGAACAGGCGAGAGACCTGATCCAGTATATCTCCGACACGGGCACCAGCGAGGAGGGAATCTGGGAGACGAATATCTTCGGTAAGACCGTGGAGCAGCTTGTCAACGACGGTATTACGGGCAAAATTTCCATGATTAACGAGGAGAGCCAGGTGAAACTGCAGGAGACCATGCAGAAGATTGTAAACGACTGCAATGGCGGGATGGTTTGTATTATCATTTAACAACAATAGACGCAAAGGAGCAAAGAGCATCGAAGATGCGGTTTTGCGAATGGCGCGTGCTGTGATAAGCCGGGATTCTGGAAATGTATATGTGTAACTGTTTCAGGCCGGATGTCAGGTGGGAATACTCCTGATGTCCGGCTTACGTTTGTTGTAGAAAAAAGTAGATCTGAATTGTTAATACAGGAAAAATGTGGTAAAATCTTAGGCGGTAAAAATTTGATTCGGACGGCAGGATGGTGGTTATGCAGCTTTTACAGATCCTTTGGGACAGGCGGGAATTTTTTCTGACCTGTCTGCTGGAACATATCAGAATATCTTTGACAGCGGTGGTGTGCGCCGGTGTGCTGGGCATTTTGCTGGGGGCCTTTATCAGCAGGCATGAGAAAATTGCGGGTATGGTGTTAGGCGTTGTTAACGTTATTTATACGATCCCGTCCATCTCTCTTCTCGGCTTTCTGATCCCTTTTACGGGAATCGGGAATAAGACGGCCATTATTGCCCTGACGGTTTACGGGCTTTTGCCGATTGTCAGGAACACTTACACGGGACTTACCAATGTGGACGCAAGTATTCTTGAGGTGGCGGAGGGGCTCGGCACGGATGGCAGGCAGATGATGCTTGGCATCCGCTTTCCGCTGGCGCTTCCGGTCATTATCAGCGGATTCCGCAATATGGTAGTCATGATCATTGCCATGGGCGGCATCGCTTCGTTTATCGGTGCAGGCGGACTTGGGGCGGCGATTTACCGTGGCATTACCACTTACAATATGACGCTGACGGCAGCCGGGTCTGTCCTGATTGCACTTCTGGCCCTCCTTAGCGACTGGCTGCTTGCGAGGGTACAGAGAAGGGTGAACAGGAGGTACGGCATTGAATAAGGCGATTGAAATGAGAAATGTTTCGGCGGCCTACGGTGAAAACAAGGTACTGCATCAGATATCCCTTGTGGTGGAAAAAGGAGAGTTCCTTGTGATCATCGGCCCGTCGGGATGCGGGAAAACGACGCTTCTCAAAATGATAAACGGATTGGTAGCGCCTGCGGGGGGAGAGGTGGTTGTAGAGGGAGAACGGTTGTCCGGGTGTGATATAACTGCCCTGCGCAGAAGGATCGGCTATGCAGTGCAGGGGGCAAAGCTGTTTCCACATATGACAGTGGAGGATAATATATGCTATGTGCCCTCCCTTGGTAAGAAAATGACAAAAGAGGACAAGCAGGCACTGGCGGGCAAAATGCTGGAAATGGTGGAACTATCCGCAGAACTGGCAGGGCGGTTTCCGAGACAGCTGTCCGGAGGGCAGAAACAACGGGTGGGGATCGCCAGAGCCATGGCGGCTGATCCGGATATTTTGTTGATGGACGAGCCTTTTGGCGCGGTGGATGAAATCACCCGGCGGTCATTGCAGGGGATGCTTCAGGCTTTGCAGAAAAAGACGGGAATAACCATTGTGTTTATCACCCATGATATAGAAGAAGCCTTTAAGCTGGGAAGCCGCATCCTGATTATGAAGGATGGATGGATCTGGCAGGAGGGAAGGAAAGAGGAGCTTCTGCATGACCCGAGGGATGCGTTTGTGAAGCAGCTGATTGGCGGCTCATGATAAAGTTACAAAACAGAGGAGAGGAAGAGACTTATGAAAAAAGGAATTGCGGTATTGTTGTTAATGAGTATGGTTTGTGGGCTTTGCGCATGCGGGAAGAAAGAACCGATTAAGATTGCGTCGAAGCCTATGACAGAGCAGTATATTCTGACGGAGATGATTGCGCAGTTGATTGAGGACAGCACGGATTACGAGGTGGAGATTACGAAAGGTGTGGGCGGCGGTACGACCAACATCCACCCCGCACTGGTGAAAGGAGACTTTGATCTTTATCCGGAATACACCAGATCGGCATGGTTAAATGTATTGAAGAAAGAAGAGATGGAGAAGGATGATGATAAGCTCTACGACGAGCTTTTGGCGGAGTATGATGCGCTCGGGCTGACATGGACAGGTTTGTATGGATTTTCCAACACCTACGGTCTGGCGGTCAGACAGGATACCGCACAGCAATATGGTCTTTCCACTTACTCGGATCTGGCGGCGGCTTCGGGAGAACTTGTTTTTGGCGGGAATCCTGATTATATTGAATTGGAGACAGGATATCCCAGACTCTGTGAGGCGTATGGCATGCAGTTTAAAGATACGGTGCAGATGGAAATCGCGTTGAAGTACGAAGCGCTGAATAATGAAGAGGTGGATGTGATCAATGCATTCACGACGGATGCACAGCTTGCGGCAAATAATCTGGTACTGCTTACGGACGATAACGTTTTCTTTGAGACTTATGACGCAGGAACGATTGTGAGAAAAGACGCGCTGGAAGAGTATCCGGAACTCAGGGGTATCCTTGAAAAAATGAACGGGCTGATCAGCGAGGATGAGATGCAGCAGATGAATTACGAAGTGGAAGTAAACGGCAGGGAGGACAAGGACGTGGCAAGAGAGTTTCTGGAGAAAAAGGGACTCCTTGGCAATTAGAGTTTTGACAGAAACGGAGTAAGACAGGGAAAATGCTTTGAAGGGTGGGAAGGTGATTTTTCTGGCGGATAAAAGCAAGATCGGTCTTGGTACGGTGATTAACATTTTCCTGCTTGGCTATGTGGTGGAGTATTCTTCTCTGCTATTTGAGAGGTTGATACCGAATCCTTCTCTGATTGTCAGGTTTGTATTTCTTTTCCTTGGGATCGTTATTATGTGCTTTTCTTCCGCCCTTTATTTTACGGCGGATATGGGGGTATCTACCTACGATGCAGTTTCGCTGATTATCTCGGAAAAGAGAAAATGGAAATTTCAGTTTTGCAGGATAACTTCCGATCTGTTCTGTACGATCGTGGGAGTTGTATTTGGTGCGACGGCGGGAATCGGCACGCTGGTGACCGCGTTTTTTATGGGGCCGCTGATTGCATTCTTTAACCGGACGGTGGCTGAGCCGATGCGGTATGGGAAACGGCGCGCAGGCTGACTGCCTGATTCCTACGACTAAACTGATTGCAGTGAGAATCATACAATGCTATAATACCGATAAAAGAGATGCCAACAAAAGGAAAGGCGGTAAACATATGAATCCTGTATATGAAAAACTTTTAAAATGCTACGACTGTTACAAAGAAAAAATCGACTTCGAGCCCAAAGTGGCGGTAGTCCTCGGATCGGGTCTGGGCAATTTTGCAAAGACCGTGGATGTGAAAGCAGAACTTCCCTATAGTGAGATTGAGGGTTTTCCGGTGTCCACGGTACCGGGACATGCCGGAAAGTTCATTTTCGGTTATATCAACGAAATTCCTGTTGTGCTGATGCAGGGACGGGTGCATTACTATGAGGGATACCCGATCACGGATGTGGTTCTTCCGACACGTCTTATGAAGATGATGGGTGCAAAAATCCTGTTTCTGACCAATGCTTCCGGCGGTATCAATCCTGCGTTCCATGCGGGGAGTCTGATGCTGATCCGGGACCACATTTCCTGCTTTGCGCCGAATCCGCTGATCGGCCCTAACATTGACGAGCTCGGGACAAGATTCCCGGATATGTCCCATGTTTATGACGAGGACTTGCAGGAGATCATTAAGGGGACTGCGAAAGAAAATGACATCGAACTGTTTGAGGGAGTTTACGCACAGTTGACAGGGCCGTCTTTCGAGTCGCCTTCCGAGATCCAGATGCTTCATAAGATGGGAGCCAGTGCGGTTGGCATGAGTACCGTGGTGGAAGCGATTGCGGCAAACCATATGGGAATGAAGATATGCGGCGTTTCCTGTGTCAGCAATCTGGCGGCAGGCATGAACAGCGCGCCTTTGACCCATGAGGAGGTACAGGAGGCGGCGAATGCGGTGGCGCCTAAGTTTGAGAAGCTGTTGTCAGAGTCTGTTACAAAGTTTGGAAACGTGTTGTAGGATTTGCTAAAGGAAGTGATATAAGATAAGAGAGGGCAAAGGACAGATGAATTACAGATTTTACAACGCGAAGATATTGACCATGGAGACGACGGATATCATAGAGGGAGAACTCTGGGTACAGGGAGATCAGATTCTCTATGTGGGAAAGGGCGGGGACGCAGCCGCAATCTGCCAGTCGCTTTCCATAGAGAGCATTCTCTGGGACCGGGAGATTGACTGTGAGGGAAATCTTCTGATGCCGGGATTTAAGAATGCACACACCCACTCTGCGATGACTTTCCTGCGTTCCAGAGCGGATGATCTGCCTCTTTCCGAATGGCTGAACAATCAGGTGTTTCCGATGGAGGCAAAACTTGACGGTGAGATGATTTACCATCTCACAAAACTGGCGGTTCTGGAGTACCTGACCAGTGGGATCACTTCCATTTTCGATATGTATCTGACCCCGGAAACCACGGCGAGGGCCTGTGTGGAGATGGGAATGCGGTGTGTGCAGGTCAGCGGCACAAGTGGGCAGGAAGGTTTTGAGGCTTCTCTTGCACATATGGAGGAGCGGTATCAAACGCTTAATCAGTTAGACCCGCTGCACTCTTATTTTATCGGGTTCCACGCGGAGTACACCTGTTCCAAAGCGCTTCTTGAGCAGGTGGCGGCCATGGCGCATAAGTATAAAGCGCCGGTGTTTACCCATCTTTCCGAGACGAAGTCGGAGACGGAGGGATGCAGGGAACGCTATGGGATGTCCCCCACGAAGCTTCTGGACTCGCTTGGCATGTTTGACTATGGCGGGGGTGGTTATCACTGTGTCTGGCTGGACGAGGAGGATATGGAGATTTTCCGGAAGAAGGGTTTAAGCGTGGTGACAAACCCAGGCTCCAACACGAAACTTGCCAGCGGTATTGCGCCCATTTCGGCGTATCTGAAGCGGGGGATCAATGTGGCCATAGGCACGGACGGTCCTGCAAGCAATAACTGTCTGGATATGTTCCGGGAAATGTTTCTGGTGACGGGACTTGCAAAACTGCGGGAACAGGATGCGGCGGCTGTGGATGCATTGGAAGTTTTGAAAATGGCCACGGTAAACGGTGCAAAAGCCATGAATCTGCCGGATACGGATGTGCTGGCAAAGGGAAAACAGGCGGATATCATCATGATTGATCTGCATCAGCCTAACATGCAGCCCATCAATAATATTCCGAAAAATCTGGTCTACAGCGGCAGTAAACAAAATGTGAAAATGACTATGATTCAGGGAAAGATTCTGTATGAGAACGGGCAGTTTACGAAAGCGTATGATGTGGAAGAAATCTACAGAAAGGCAAATGAGATTGTAACGAGTCTCGGCTGAGAATGGACGCTTTGTTTTTCGCGGGCATGATTGTTTTTTTGATCGTGCTTTTCATGGGAATTGAATATCTAAACAACAGTAAATTCCAAAAGAAAACCCTGGAAAAACTGTATCAGGGATATGGCAGGGGAAGCGGGCGCAGGTATGGGGCGGAGGAAATGCTTCATATCCGCATGTATTATCAGAAACATCGGACGGATGGGCAGATCGATGATATCACATGGAATGATCTGCATATGGACGAGCTGTATCAACAGATTAATACGTCATTGAGTGCGGCGGGGGATGAATATCTGTATTACAGACTGCGGACGCCGGTTTGCGATGCGGAGCAGATGGCCAGGACGGAAGAGCGAATCTGCTTTTTCATGGAGCATGAAGAGGAACGGCACAGAGCCCAGCGTGTCTTTTACCGTCTGGGCAGAATGCGGAAGTTTTCGATCTATGAGTATCTGGATCATCTGGATCTTTTGGGAGAGAGAAACAACGGCAGATATCTGCTCTTTGATCTGGCCATTCTGGCCTGTGTGGGATTGATGGCTTTTTCCATGCCTGTGGGAATTGTTTCACTGCTTATTGTACTGTGTCACAACCTAATAGATTACTTTAAAGAGTATAAAGAGATCGAGCCTTATATCAGCAGTTTCCGATATATACGCAGACTGCTTGGCTGTGTGGAAGAGATGAGGCGGGAGAAAATTTCAGGGTTTTCGGAAGAACAGGAACGGTTACAGATATGTTACCAGAGCCTGAAGGGATTTCTGAGAAATTCTTATCTGGTGATTTCGTCGGAGACGGGGACAGGCAATCCGTTGGAGGTGATACTGGATTATCTGCGGATGCTTTTCTATTTTGACCTGATCCAGTTTAACAGGGCGCTTATGGCGGTTCGCGGACATATGGATGAGATCGACGAGATGATTACCATTTTAGGCAGGATGGAAACGGCGGTGGTAGCGGGTGAGTATCGGACTTATCTGGGAACGGCTTACTGTGCGCCAAAATTACATTATGAGGAGGATGCAGCGGTTTCCCTGCGGGTGGAGGAGCTGTACCACCCGTTTTTGAAAGAGCCGGTCAAAAATTCCCTGACGGTCAGACGGGGTGTGCTGCTGACCGGATCGAACGCGTCAGGAAAGTCTACGTTCCTGCGGTCGGTGGCCACAGCGGCGCTTCTTTCGCAGACCATTCATACCTGCCCGGCGTCTTATTATGAAGCGCCCTTTTTTCGGATTTTTTCTTCCATGTCCCTGAAAGATGATCCGATGGGCGGTGACAGCTATTATATGGTAGAGATTAAGTCCATCAAACGGATATTGGATCAGACAAAACAGGAAGAAGGCCCGCCGGTGGTCTGCTTTGTGGACGAGGTGCTCCGGGGCACCAATACGATAGAGCGGATCGCAGCCTCCACGCAGATTATGAAGATGCTGGCAAAGGGGCGGACGTTGTGCTTTGCAGCGACCCACGACGTGGAACTCACCCGGCTTTTGGAGAAAGAATACGACAATTATCATTTTGAGGAACGGATTGAGGAGAACGATATTTTCTTTCCTTATACATTGATGGAAGGCCCGGCGGTTTCCCGAAATGCGATCGCACTTCTCAAAATGCTTGGCTATGATGAGAAAATAACCGCAGAAGCAGAGGAAAAGGCGACGCGGTTTCTGGAAAGTGGAAAGTGGGAATGAGGGCGCAATGACCGGGAAATGCATGAGTCTATTGAGAGCAGGGAAGGGAAACAGAAAATGATGAAGGTCACAATCTATACGGACGGCGCGGCGCGCGGCAACCCGGAGGGGCCCGGCGGATACGGCACTGTCCTGCAATATGTTGACAGCAGGGGCACGCTGCACGAGCGGGAATTTTCCGCAGGCTATAAGAAGACTACAAACAACCGCATGGAACTGATGGCAGTGATCGTTGGCCTTGAAGCGCTCACGAAACCCTGCGAGGTTCTTCTGGTTTCCGACTCCAAATATGTGACGGACGCCTTCAACCAGCACTGGATCGACGGATGGCTGAGAAAAGGCTGGAAGACGGCAGGAAACAAGCCTGTCAAGAATATAGATTTGTGGGAGCGTCTGCTTCGTGCCATAGAGCCCCATCGGGTCACATTTCAGTGGGTGAAGGGGCACGACGGACATCCGGAGAACGAGCGGTGCGATAAGCTTGCCACCACGGCGGCGGACGGTACAGATTTGCTTGACGATTCCCTTTGATTGGTGGTATCATAGATACAGTGTAGCTGGCGGAATCGGTTCCCAGTGGAGCTTCGTTGGGAATGGAATTACTTTGAAAGAGAAGGATGAGGAAAGATGACAAATTTAATTTTATTTGTAAATGCTTTTTTATCGTATCTGTTATGCTTTATTTTGATCGTTGCACTGGTGATCGTTGCGTGTGTGATCGGCGTAAAATGGAGAAAGAGCAAAGATGCTAAGGCGGCTGGGGCGCAGACAGATGCGGCTGACGGAAGTACGACAGCATAACGGAATATAGAAGGAAAACGGAAGGGTGTTCTGGATGAACGCCCTTTCTTGCGTATAAGCAGAGTCAGAAGCTATAGTTTAAGTCTGCTTACCATTAAGGAACGGAGAGCGACAGATGGGAAAATATAAAGTGATTTTATGGGATCTGGATCAGACGCTGCTAAATTTTGATCTGGCTATGGATCATGCGCTGCGGGCGGTGTTTGCACAGTACAATTTGGAAATCAACGAGGAAATTGCGGCGCGTTACGAGGCTATAAACAGGAGTTATTGGCTTCGGCTGGAGACGGGAGAACTTAGCAAAGAACAGGTTACCGTAGGACGGTTTCGGACTTTGTTTGAAGAGCGGGGAATCACTCATGTTGTGCCGGAGGAAGTTAACATAGATTATCAGAGGGAACTTGGCAGTGTTTTCTTCTATATGGATGGGGCGAAAGAACTGGTTACCTTGCTGAAGGAAAAAGGGTATCGGCAGTATGTTTTGACAAATGGAGTTAATTCTACGCAGGCGAACAAGATGAAACTGTCCGGGCTCGACAGAATCATGGACGGCGTGTTTGTCTCGGAAGTGATCGGTTATCCCAAGCCCATGAAGGAATTTTACGACGCCTGTTTTGCCGCTTTGCCGGACATAAAAAGAGACGAGTGTATCATGGTGGGAGATTCGCTGACAAGTGATATGAGAGGTGCGGAGAATGCGGGAATTACATCCTGCTGGTTTAATCCGGAGAAAAGAGAAAAGGATGTGGACGTGCGGACGGATTATGAGATCTGCCGGTTGGAGGAACTGATACCGATACTAGAGTGAAAACGCCTGAAAAGAGGCGTTTTCCGCACAGGGAATTGTGGGGTGGAACAATGGCGAGATCTGCGAAACAGAAACTGAAGCTGCTATATCTTGTAAAAATTTTGACGGAGCAGTCCGATGAGGAACACTGCCTGAGCGCGCAGGCGCTGATTGACGCGCTGGCGGTTTACGATATCAAAGCGGAACGGAAGAGCATTTATGATGACATTGCACAGCTTATTGACTTCGGGTATGACATCGTGCTGGTCAAATCAAAGACAGGCGGCGGTTATTATCTGGCGGGGCGGGATTTTGAGCTGGCCGAGTTAAAACTTCTGGTGGAGACGGTGCAGGCATCACGCTTTTTGACAGTCAATAAATCAAGGGAGCTGATTTCCAAGATTGAAAAACTGGCGTCGAAGGCGGAGGCGGGACAGCTTCAGAGACAGGTCTATGTGGCGAACCGCATTAAGACGGCAAATGAGAGTATCTACTATGTGGTGGACGATATTCACAGGGCGATCCAGAATAACAGACAGATATCTTTTCAATATCTGGAATGGAATCTGAACAAAGAGCTCGTGCCTCGAAGGGGCGGAAAACCTTATCAGGTCAGTCCGTGGGCGCTCACCTGTAAAGATGAATACTATTATCTGATTGCCCATGACAGCGGGGAGGAAAAGATCAAACATTTCCGGGTCGATAAAATGGCGAAGATCGAAGTGCTGGAGGAGAAAAGGGAGGGCGCGGCGCTCTTTGAGCGGTTTGACATAGCGGATTATGCAAACAAAACGTTCGGTATGTACGGCGGCAGGGAGGAAACCGTCACTTTGCTGTTTGAAAACGGTCTGATCGGTGTGGTGATGGACCGTTTTGGCAAGGAGGCGCCTGTCCGTGTCAGGGATGAGACGCATTTTTCCGTCCGGGTGAAGGTGGCGGTCAGCGGCCAGTTTTTCGGCTGGCTGACGGGACTTGGCGCGGGAGCGCAGATCATCGCGCCGGCCTCGGTGGTGGATGCATACCAGACGCATCTGCGTGAAACTTTTGCCAGATATGAGAAAAAAGAGGGTTGACAAATTTATTTTTGGAATATGTCACAAAAGGACATATTCCTTTTTGTCATTTTTTGAAGAACGTTTTCCCATATGGGACATTGACATAACATCTTTCTTGCCGTATACTGTTCCTAAACCGCAATATCTTGTATTATTATGTTAACTGACACTATATTTTGTGGAAGGCTTAATGCGAGTATTGCCAGCGGACAAAAACTACGGAGGGGATCATGAGTAGTAAATTTGAATCAGGTTGTTTGAATGAAGAGGATTTCGGTCTTTGGTATCAGCCGGAAAAAGGCGTAAAGGTGATAAAGAAAGATGGCAGTCTGGAGGCGTTTAACGTCCAGAAGGTCATCGATGCAGTTGGGAAAAGTGCGTACCGCGCCCTTACGAAATTTACGGAGGAAGAGAAGCGTCATATCTGCCAGACCGTTGTCGATAAGGTGAATGAGCTGGGGGAGGAGAAGATTCCGATCCAGATCATGCACAATATTGTGGAGAGCGCGCTGGAGGACGTGAAGCCGATTGTGGCTAAAAGCTACCGTGATTACCGCAATTACAAGCAGGATTTTGTGCGGATGATGGATGACGTCTATAAGAAAAGCCAGTCGATCATGTATATTGGTGATAAGGAGAACGCTAATACGGACAGCGCCCTTGTGTCTACGAAACGAAGCCTGATTTTCAATCAGTTTAATAAGGAATTATATCAGAAGTTTTTCATGACAACAGAGGAGATCCAGGCCTGCAGGGACGGCTATATCTATGTCCATGATATGTCTGCCAGAAGGGATACCATGAACTGCTGCCTTTTCAATGTGGCGGAGGTGCTTTCCGGCGGTTTTGAGATGGGCAATATCTGGTACAATGAGCCGAAGACGCTTGACGTTGCTTTTGACGTCATAGGAGATATTGTCTTAAGCGCGGCGAGCCAGCAGTACGGCGGGTTTACGGTGCCGGAGGTGGATAAGATTTTAGAGCCCTACGCGGAAAAATCCTATAAGAGGAATGTGGAGAAATACAGGAGACTTGGAATTGCGGAGGAGACCGCAGAGGCGGAAGCCCTTGCAGATGTGAAGAAGGAGTTTGAACAGGGCTTTCAGGGCTGGGAATATAAATTTAATACGGTGGCGAGCAGCCGCGGCGACTATCCCTTTATCACGGTGACTGCTGGGATCGGTACGGGCCGTTTTGCAAAGATGGCTACCATTCAGATGCTGAATGTGCGCAGGAAGGGACAGGGCAAGAAAGAATGCAAGAAACCTGTGCTTTTCCCCAAAATTGTTTTTTTGTATGATGAAAATCTGCATGGCCCCGGCAGGGAGCTGGAGGATGTGTTTGAGGCGGGCGTCAAATGTTCCGCCAAGACGATGTATCCTGACTGGCTGAGCCTTACCGGAAAGGGCTATATCGCCAGCATGTATAAACAGTACGGCAAAGTGATTTCGCCCATGGGATGCCGTGCGTTCCTCTCTCCATGGTATGAGAGGGGCGGGATGCATCCGGCTGATGATAAGGACATTCCTGTTTTTGTGGGAAGATTTAACGTGGGAGCAGTCTCTCTGCATCTGCCCATGATTCTGGCAAAATCAAGGCAGGAAGGTAAGGATTTCTATGATGTGCTGGATTATTATCTGAACCTGATCAGACATCTGCACATCAGGACATATGCTTATCTGGGTGAGATGCGCGCTTCTACGAACCCGCTTGCTTACTGTGAGGGCGGCTTTCTGGGAGGGCATTTGCAGCTCCATGATAAGATCAAGCCGATCTTAAAGTCGGCAACGGCCAGTTTTGGTATCACGGCGTTTAATGAATTGCAGGAGCTCTATAACGGAAAATCGCTGGTGGAGGATGGCGCTTTTGCATTGGAAGTGCTTGAGCATATCAACCAGAAAATTGATGAATATAAGGAAGAAGACGGGCATCTTTACGCGATTTACGGTACACCGGCGGAAAATCTCTGCGGCCTGCAGGTCAAGCAGTTTCGGGCCAAGTACGGTATTGTGGAGGGCGTGTCCGACAGGGATTATGTTTCCAACAGCTTCCACTGTCATGTAACTGAGGATATCACGCCCATCGAAAAGCAGGATCTGGAGTACCGGTTCTGGGAGATGGCTAACGGCGGAAAAATCCAGTATGTGAAATATCCGATTGACTACAATATTGACGCGATCAAAACCCTGATCCGCAGGGCTATGGATATGGGATTTTATGAGGGAGTTAATCTGTCTCTTGCGTATTGTGACGAATGCGGGCATCAGGAGCTGGAGATGGACGTCTGTCCTGTCTGCGGCAGCCGCAACCTGACGAAAATTGACCGTATGAATGGTTATCTGGCCTATTCCCGCGTGCATGGGGACACACGCCTGAGTGATGCGAAAATGGCTGAGATTGCGGAGAGGAAAAGCATGTGATGAGATACCACAACATAACCAAGGATGATATGCTAAACGGCGATGGCCTTCGGGTGGTGCTCTGGCTCGCCGGCTGTTCCCACTGCTGTAAGGAATGTCATAATCCGATTACATGGGACCCGGACGGGGGGCTTCCTTTTGATGAGACGGCCAGACAGGAGATTTTTTCGCAGCTGGAAAAACCCTACATCAGCGGTATTACTTTTTCCGGCGGGGATCCTCTCCATTCGGCAAACCGGCTGGGGGTCAGAAACCTGATGGAGGAAATCAGGGACAGATATCCCGATAAAACGATCTGGATGTATACGGGAGACGGATGGGAGGAAGTTCTGCATTATCCTATGATGAAGTATGTGGATGTGCTGGTGGACGGGGAGTTTAAGGTTGATCTGAAAGATACGAAACTTCTCTGGAAGGGAAGCCAGAACCAGAGAGTGATTGACGTACAGAAGAGCCTTGCACAGACAGATCCGTTGACGCCGGTGCTGCACTGTGAGGACTATGCGTGACAGGAGAGGAATGACGGATGGAACATATTAAGATTAAATACTTCACGGATAAAATTGAAAAGCTCACATACATAGACGGCAAGTCCGACTGGATTGATCTGCGGGCTGCGGAGGATGTGGTTTTAAAGAAGGGCGAATTTAAGCTGATTCCGCTGGGAGTGGCGATGGAGCTTCCGAAGGGCTACGAGGCTCATGTGGTGCCCAGAAGTTCGACCTTCAAGAATTTCGGCGTCATTCAGACAAACCATCAGGGGGTCATTGACTGTTCTTACTGCGGGGACAATGACCAGTGGTTTATGCCGGTCTATGCGGTCAGGGATACGGAGATTCATGTGAATGACCGTATCTGCCAGTTCCGCATAATGGAAAACCAGCCGAAGATAACGTTTGAAGAGGTGGCGCATCTGGAAAATGCCGACAGGGGCGGACATGGGAGTACAGGGAAGCAGTAAAGATAACTAAAGACATAAGGAGAAAGAAGATGCAGGGACAGACAGTGAACAACGAAGAAAGACTTGTAAACAATATCATGTTTCTTTATATCCTTGGGGTTGCCATTGCGGGCTGGGGATTTGTTATGGTGATGTTGAATGGAGGCGTGCGGGAATGCGTTTTTCTGCTGTCCGGCGTGGGCGCCATCGTGACAAAGGCTCTGGAAAAACAGCTGGGCAGTAAGGCAAAGTATGTGTATGCATGTATTCCGCCTGTTATTGGCGCGATTACGGCTGCGGTCAGCTGCACGCCGGACAGTGCCGGCTATGTGTGTCTGACACATTATTATTTTGTGGCAACCTTATTGCTGGTGCCCTATTATGAACAGAAACTTCTCAAGGTGAGTACCATTGTGACGATTGTGGTGAATGCCGGGATGATGATTCTTTTTCCGGCCGGGTTTTTGAAACTTCATCTTCCGATCGGATGGATTTTTACATGTATTGTCTATGTGATCCTGTTTGCCGCGTGCAGTTTCATTGTGCACAGGGTAACGACGCTGTTTGGCATGGTAGAGGAAAAAGGAAAGGAAGTGGAGAGTGTCCTGGATTCGGTACAGATGCTTTCAGGCAGGCTTTATGATGCCGGAACCGCTCTTTCACAGATTTCCGAAAATGAGAGCGCGGCGGCGCAGGAACTGGCGGCGACAAGTGAAGAATTAGTAGGAAACAGTAATACGCTCGGTATGAAAACGGATGAGAGTATGAACAACCTCAGCGAGTTGAAAGAGTGGGAGAATGTTGTCGCTGACAATGTGGAAAAAGTGGAAAAGACATCTAAGGATTTGCTGGATAAATCTTTGGAGAATGAAAAACTGCTCAACGACCTGCACAAGATTAACGGCGAGGTGTCAGACTCCATGAGGCTGACCATAGAGGTGGCGCAGAAGCTGTCGGATGCAGTTAAGGAAATAGGCGTCACCCTGAAACTGATCAGCGACATATCTTCCTCGACCAATCTTCTGGCATTAAATGCGTCAATTGAGGCAGCCAGGGCAGGAGAGGCCGGGAAAGGGTTTGCAGTGGTGGCGACCGAGGTAGGCGATCTTGCGAACAGCACACAGGAATCGTTGAGAGTGGTGCAGTCTGTGATCGAGAGAGTGCAGAATAATGTCAGGGAGATCACGGAACATGTGGAAGAAAATTCCTCAAAGATGGGGACTCAGAATGAGTATTTTGAAAATGTATTCCAAAGCATGCGCGATATGACTGCGCTGCTCAATGAATCGGTCAGCGCTATCCGGACGATGGGTGAAACTTATCACAAGCAGGCGGAAGTGATTGAACGGACGGTATCCATCAATCAGGATATTGCGGAAAGTATCAGAAATGAGAATGAGCAGTTCCACTCGATCAACAGCATGGCAGAGGGCAATGCCAATGATACGGCGGAGGTGACGAAACAGGCGGGTGTGATCAACGAGATGGTTGATGAGATGAGCAGATTGTTGAAAAGGGAGTGAAGGCTGTCCTGAATTACCTGTAAAATGCTTTCATTTTTCCGCATAAGAAAACTCTTTCCAAGACATACTATGGGAAACAATGGTAAGTCACGGAAGGAGTTTTTGCGTTGGACAACAATAATAAGGAAAAAATGACGACTTCTCTACAGGAAAGTATGGAGTATATGAAGGCGCACATGATGCCGGACACAAGTTTTGACATCGTGTACCGTGTGATTGAGGTGGGCGGCAGGCAGGCCTGCATTTACTTTATTGACGGATTCTGCAAGGATGAACTGATGATGAAGATTCTGCAGTATTTCATCGGCCTGACGCCGGAGGACATGCCGGGGAGCGCCTATGAGATGGCAAAGAAAGCGACGCCCTATGTTGAGGTGGATCTCAAGGATAAATGGGATGATATCATCTACAATATTCTGTCCGGTGTGTTTGCCCTCTTTATCGACGGTTATGACAGATGTGTGCTGTTGGATTCCAGAACCTATCCTGCCAGAGGGGTGTCCGAGCCGGATAAGGATAAAACCCTACGCGGCAGCAAGGACGGTTTTGTGGAGACGGTGGTCTTTAACACAGCGCTGATCAGAAGACGGATCAGGAGTACGCAGCTTCGCATGGAGATGATGAACGCCGGGAAAAGCTCCCGGACAGATATTGTGCTCTGCTATATGGACAACCGGGTGGATCACGGGTTTTTGGAGAAAGTGAAGAAACGGATTGCCAATATTAAAGTGGACGCCCTGACCATGAATCAGGAGAGTCTGGCAGAGTGTCTGTATCAACGCATGTGGTTCAATCCTTTTCCGAAATTTAAGTTTACGGAGAGGCCGGATGTGGCGGCGGCACAGGTATTGGAGGGGGATATTGTAATTCTGGTGGACAACTCGCCCTCAGCCATGATTGTGCCAACTTCCATCTTTGATATCGTGGAGGAGGCTGACGATTATTATTTTCCACCTATTACGGGGACATATCTGCGTCTGACACGGTTTTTAATTTCCATACTCACCTATATTATGACGCCTACCTTCCTGCTTTTGATGCAGAACCCCCAGTGGGTTCCCGAAAATTTTCAGTTTATTATGCTGCAGGAAGAGTCTAATATTCCACTGATCGCGCAGTTTTTGATTTTGGAGCTGGCCATCGACGGATTGAAGCTGGCGGCGGTGAACACGCCGAATATGCTGAGCACACCCTTGAGTGTGATGGCGGCGCTGGTGTTAGGTGAGTTTTCCGTCAACAGCGGCTGGTTTAACAGTGAGGTTATGCTGTACATGGCTTTCGTTGCCATCGCTAACTATACCCAGCAGAATTATGAGCTGGGATATGCCCTGAAATTCATGCGCATCATTAATCTGATTCTGACAGCGATTTTTGGGATCTATGGTTATGTGGCGGCGGTCATAATTTTCCTGCTCTCTATTGTGTGCAACAAAACCCTGTCGGACAAAAGTTATATTTACCCGGTTCTGCCCTTCAATTTCAGACAGCTCACGAAGCGGTTACTTCGACTGCGGCTTCCTGAGGCAAAACAGTGAAGGAAATAGTTAAAGTAAATGGAGATTAAATTTAAGCTAATATTGACAGAATGAGGTGGGAGATTTTATTCAAGATAGATAAAAATTGAGAAAAACATGTTCTGACTCTTGTTATTTTTCGATTAAAATAGTAGAATGTGAGCAAGACAATCAGAGGCAGCCATTGTATAAAAGGCTAAATGTTTAGCTTAAGAATAGAATGTATTTAGCCTTTTTGGCTGCTTTAAGAGAAGCGTATGAGATGAAGGAGATTACAATATGGGATACGACGTACACGCCGACAAGGGTTTTGTCAACAGGGGAAATCTCTGCCGTATGAAAGAGCTGATGCGGCGGGCAAGACAGGGGGACCGCATGACACTGGCCTTTCTGGGAGGCTCGATCACGCAGGGCTCCGTTTCCTCACAGTACACAAACTGTTATACCTATTTGGTTTATGACTGGTTTGTAAGACGGTTCCCCAAAACCGCATTCACCTATGTGAACGCGGGAGTTGGAGGGACGACCTCACAGTTTGGTGTGTCGAGGGTGGAGGAGGATGTGCTGGCGTTTAAGCCGGATTTTGTGATCATTGAATTTTCTGTCAATGACGACAACACGGACTTCTATCAGGAGACTTACGAGGGGCTTGTGCGGAAGGTGTACGGAAATCAATTTGCGCCTGCGGTTCTTCTGGTACATAATATTTTTTATGACAGCGGCGTCAGTGCAGAGGAAAAGCATCGGGAAATCGGGGCGCACTATCAGCTCCCGAGCGTCAGCATGAAACCGACGGTTTATGCGCAGGTAGCTTCCGGCCTTATACAGAATCGGGAGATCACACCGGACGACCTGCATCCCAACTCGGACGGACATGCGCTGCTTGCGGAGGTTATTACGGATTGTCTGGACAGGATCTACGGACAGATGGATGAGGAGGAAGAACCTTTTGCCATGCCGGAGCCTCTGACAGGAAATGCTTATGAGTGTGCAGTGCGTTTGCAGAATCATAATTGCGCCCCTGTCTGTGAGGGCTTTTCTGCGGACGGCACGCCTAAGAGGTATGTGAACGATATGTTCCGCGGCGGCTGGACGGCGGCAGAGGAGGGAGCGAAGATCACCTTCGAGGTGGAGGGAACGGAAATTGCCGTACAGTATCGCAAGTCGGTGAACCGTCCGGCGCCTGTTGCGGCTGCGGTGGTGGACGGTGACGAGGAACATGCAGTTATATTGGACGCTAATTTTGAGGAGGACTGGGGGGACAGCCTTCATATCGACACGCTGGCGCACCACATGCCGGCGGGCAGGCACACGGTGGAGATCCGGCTGACGCAGACCCATGAAAACGATGCGGTGCCTTTTTATCTGGTATCGGTGATTGTGTCGGCACAGCAGCGTGGGAAGTGATCAACTGATATCGGTATCATAAAAGAAAGATATCAGGGAAGCGAAATAGAAAAGAAGGGAAGGGATACATATGTTTCGGGAGGATTTTGTCTGGGGTGTAGCGAGCAGCTCCTATCAGGTGGAGGGAAAAGATCCCGGTGACGGCGCGGGAAAAATGATATGGGACACTTTTACGGAAGAAGGCGGCATTTCTGATCACACAGACGCCTATGTGTCCTGCGACCACATGCACCGTTACAAGGACGACTATAAACTGATGCGGCTGCTTGGCGTGAAGGCATACCGTTTTTCCATCAACTGGGCGAGGCTGATGCCGGAGGGAACAGGACGCGTCAATGAGAAGGGCGTTGCGCTTTACCGGGATATGATTCTGGAAATGAAGAAGAATGGCATTACGCCCTATATCACCATGTACCACTGGGAGCTGCCGCAGGCTCTTCAGGATCGGGGCGGGTGGCTCAATGAGGAGATTGTGGGCTGGTTTGGGGAGTATGCAAAAGTGGTGGCGGAGAACTTTTCAGATCTGTGCGAGTATTTTATTACCCTCAATGAGCCGCAGTGCTTTGTGGGACTCGGACATCTGCACGGCGTCAATGCGCCGGGAAAAAAGCTGCCCGTCAGGGATACTTTCCAGATTACCCACAATGCGCTTCGTGCCCACGGACAGGCGGTGATCAACCTGCGAAAATACGCGAAGCAGCCGATTAAGGTCGGGTATGCGCCTACCTGCGGCATGGCGTATCCGGCGAGTAACCGCCCGGAGGATATCGAGGCGGCCAGACGGGTGCTGTTTTCCTTCTACAATCCGATCGAGAACTGGACGTGGAATGTGGCATGGTTTTCAGACCCGGTATTCCTTGGGAGATACCCGGAGGAGGGGCTTGCGAAATTCAAAGAGTATCTGCCTGAAATTACGAAGGAGGACATGGAGCTGATTGCCCAGCCTCTGGATTTTATGGGACAGAATATTTATAATGGTTATATGGTGCGCGCAGGGGCGGACGGGGAGCCTGCGTTTGTGGACAGACCGGCAGGATTTCCCAAGACCGCCGCAGGATGGCCGGTGACGCCGGAATGCCTGTACTGGGGTGTGAAATTCCTGTATGACAGATATAAACTGCCGCTGTACATTACGGAGAACGGCATGTCCTGCCACGATATTGTATCGCGGGACGGCAGGGTTCATGATCCCAACAGGATTACCTTTCTGGATAAATATCTGTCGGCGTTACAGATGGCGGCGGATGACGGCGTGGATGTGAGAGGTTACTTCCAGTGGACGTTTCTGGATAACTTTGAATGGAATAAAGGATATACCGAGCGATTCGGCATGGTGTATGTGGATTTTCAGACCCAGAAGCGGATTGTCAAGGATTCCGCGTACTGGTATCAAAAAGTGATGGAGGGAAATGGAGCGATGTTATCAGTGAACCAAAAGGAGAAACCGATTCTGTTTTTAAATCCTGTGTTCAAACAGATGATCTGGGGCGGGGAGCGTCTGGGGACAGACTGGCCTTATCAGATTCCCGGAGAAGGCACGGGGGAGTGCTGGGCAGTCAGCGCCCATCCGAACGGCGACTGCACGATCAAAGAGGGAATTTATGCAGGGAAAACCTTGTCCCAGCTCTGGGAGGAGGAACCGGCGCTCTTTGGCAATACGGGGCTTGACCGTTTTCCGCTGCTGACGAAGATTATCGACGCCAAGACAGATTTAAGCATTCAGGTGCATCCCGACGACACCTATGCGAAGGCCCATGAAAACGGGTCCCTTGGAAAGACAGAGTGCTGGTATATTCTGGACTGTGAGGAGGATTCCGCACTGGTGATCGGCCACAACGCAAAGGATAAGGAAGAGCTGACGGCCATGATCAGAGAGGGCAGGTGGAATGCCTTTATCAGGGAGCTGCCTGTGAAGAAGGGGGATTTTATTCAGATTGATCCCGGCACGGTTCACGCCATCAAGGGCGGCATCATGCTGCTGGAGACACAGCAGAACTCGGATATTACCTACCGCGTCTATGACTATGACAGACTGACGGACGGAAAGCCCAGACAGCTTCATGTGGAGCAGAGTATCGATGTGATCACGGTTCCTGCAAAACCGACAGAAGAGAGCGTTAAGCAGGCGGCGAATCTGCCGAAGGATCAGAGAAATCTGCTGATTGCCTGCCCTTATTATAAGGTATGGAAAATCGATGTGGCGAGTCAGATTTCCTTCCCGCAGGAGCATCCGTTCCTGATAATGAGTGTGGTTGCGGGAGACGGTCTGATCAACGGACAGATGATACAGAAGGGAGATCATTTGATCCTGCCCTGTGGGTATGGTGAAGTGGAATTACAGGGAAAGATGGAGATTATCGCATCCGCCATCTGAATAATATAGATATTTACTGTGTTTCAAGATCAGAAAGACAGGGGCCGAACGCCAGAGGGATCCGTTTATCTCTGGAAGGAGTTTACGCCCGGCTTTCTGGTCTTTTTTTTCTGTTTCGGTTATAATCATAACAGATCATATCAGGAAGGAATCATGGAAGTATGAGGTACAGGGAGATAAAATTACTGAAACAGAGCGATAAGGGCACGGTATATCTGGTACAGGAGGAGGCCGGAGAAGGGCGGTTTGTACGGAAAAAATTAGAGGGGCAGCATTCGGTTTATTCAAAGTTACAGTCTCTTTCCCATCCCAATCTGCCAAAGGTGTATGAAACGGTTTTGTCCGAAGATTTCACTATAGTTGTAGAGGAATATATTGAAGGAAAACCCCTTGGCAGCACAGAATTATCAGAGAAACAGTTTCTTTGCGTGGTTGGGGAATTGTGCGGCGCTTTGGAGTATCTGCACGGGAGGGGAATCATTCACCGGGATATTAAACCTTCTAATCTTATGATGGCGGATGACGGACATATCCGTCTGCTTGATTTTGATGCGGCCAGGATGCCGAAGGAAGAACAGGAGCAGGACACCCATCTTTTGGGCACCAGAGGCTATGCGGCGCCGGAACAGTACGGATTTGCACAGACGGACGAACGGACGGATATCTATTCTCTCGGTATTACTCTGGAACGGCTTTTGGGAGAAGATTTCCAAAGAAGGCGGTACAGGAAGATTCTTCATAAGTGCACTGATCTGGACCCCAACAAGAGATATCAGTCGGTCAGGGAAGTGCGGGAAGCTTTTTTTCGAAAAAAGCAAAAGCGGATTTATGGATGTGCCGCAGTCTGTATTTTGGCAGTTGTGTCCGGCATGGCACTGTATCGGGCAGATGTTGTTGACGGCGGAAGCGGTGAAAGTATGGAACTGACGGTGCTGCCGACGCCGGAAGATCCTCATTGGGACGGTGATACCGGAATCATGTTGTGGGGAAATGTGCCGGAATCGGGTTATGGGGACGGCGTGTGTTACTATTGGAAACTGTACAGAAAAGATACGGCTGAAACGCCGGAGCCCGGGGAGGAGGGCTGGTGCGCCGAGGGAGATATGCGGGGCGATAACAATCAACCGGATTGGTTTAATATGAATTTTGCCCCGTTTTTTGAAGAAAACGGATATTATTATGTGGCGGTAGCCGCGGCAGGAGATGGGATAGAGCATGCGGACAGTTCTTATGCGGTATCAGACGTTTTCGAGTTTACGGGGGCAAATGCGCCGGCGCTTCCCATCCCCACAGACCTGGCGTGGAAGATCGTCGAGGAAGAGGAGAACGGCGTTTCCGAAAGAACCTATTGGGCCACATGGGGCAACATCGACGAGTATGTGGACAGCGACAGTTTTGATGTGTGCGTATACGATCAGGACGGGAACTATGTCATGAATAACATCTGGCCGAAGGACTGGATTCAGGAGGTTGGAAATGGAGGAATCAGAATTCGGAAAGAGTTTCTCTCGGATCGGAACGGTTCATACCGGTTTACGGTTCAGGCGCTGACTTCCAGACCCAATGAATTCAAGAGCAGTCCCATGCCGGAACCTGTACCGGAAGAATATTTCAGTCCATGGTATTCGAATTAATTTTCTGAATGTCGCCTGGCAGTAGACCAAAAGCTTAAATACAAGTTGTATAATAGCAGGGATAAAGGGTCGGCAGATGATCCATGACAACTGCCGGAAACACAGATCATTAAGGAGGATATGATGATATGAAGAGGAAACTGTTGAAAAAAATCGCTTTGTTTGCCATGACAGCGGCACTGTGCGTGGGCGCGTTTGTACCCTTGACGGCGAAAGCGGCTGAGGTGTCAGCGTCATCTCTTGTCGGGGATTGGTATTGTGCCGGTTTCGATGGGATGACATGGAGCGGTATGACAAGTGACGGTATGCTGCATTTTAAGGAGAATGGCACATATGACGATATGTGGAGGGATCCTAAAGTATGTCATATGGAGGCCGGTTCTCTAAATGTAGAGGGCAGTACGGTGTCTTTTGATTTCTGGGGAGGATGGCCGAATGATGATACACTTGAGGATGCAAAGAAGAATGGTTCCAATGTACATATATTTATCATGCGTGGCAGTGACCGTATGAAATACGATAATTTGATGTGGAATGAGAGCAAGGGATATTGGCAAGGGGAAGGTGGTGCTACTTGGACAAGAGTGGAGGAGAGTTCTTCCAAGGAGTCCAAGAAGTCCAAGAAGTCCCGTGCGGAAAAAGAAGCAGAAGAGGCTGAGAGACTTAAGGCCGAGGAGGAGAGAAAAGCGCTGGAGCAGGCGAGCAGGGAAGCGGTGCGTCTGGAAGGGGAAGCGGCAGAACTGGGATTTAAGAATGCTGCGCAGATGCAGGATGCGAAGGCAGAAGGTAAATCTGCGGACGAGTATTATAACAATGCGGTAGTGACCACAGAGGGCATTGAGAATGCGGTGCCGGTGGCCCAGGGCGGAAAACTGATTATTGACGGACAGACTACGAACGCGTCCGCCACCATCTCAAAGGTATCCTCCGTCTATGTGGATTCCGTCCGCGCTGCACGGGAGGGCACTGTATTAAATGTTGTGGATGTGCAGTTCCCGGCTTTGGAGGCGGTTGTTAATTTCTATATGCCCGGCGTGAAAGCTGGAGACAACATTACGGCGGTACAGTATGTTGACGGCACATGGACAGATGTGGAAGTGGTGGAAGTGAGAGCAGATCATGTTGTTTTGAATTTAAAGGGCAATGGCGTTGTCGCATTTCTTATGAAATAAGCCTGACATCGGTCTGCATGAAATAAGGATAAGGGAAAGGAGCTTGTGGCCTGTTGGGGTTGCAGGCTCCTTTTGGTATCCGTACAGATTGACGAAGTCAAACATGGAGTGCGTAAGCACAGGAAAAGGAAAAAGTGCCGTCTATAAAAAACCGTTGGTTGCAAAGTACAATAGAAGAATAGCTAAAACAATTAATCCAAGCCAGAGATAACCATTCGTGTGACGTTCCGTGTATGCGGATGGTGTTTCTTTTATCTGCTCCGTATGATCAGGCGCGGAAGGCTCTTCTGCAGGAGAGTCTCCAAACAAAATATAATCCGTGCTGACCCGATACAGTTCTGATAGCTGTATCAGGTTATTGATATCAGGGTTTGCTGTGCTGCTTTCCCATTTTGAAACGGCCTGTCTGGAAATATTTAATTCTTCGGCAAGTTCTTCCTGCGAGTAACCAGCCTTTTTGCGAAGTTCTCTTAAACGTTCATTCAGTTCCATGGAATCCTCCTTTTTGGGCAATAATACCTTCGCAGTAAGCATGATATTAGTCGGATATGAGTTCTTGCGGCTTACAGAAAAGACAGAGTAATGCGGACATAAGCCCAAGAATAGTGAAGGTCAGTAAAAAGCCTGTGTTTTCAGTATCGGCTGGTAAAACCATTACAATCGTATTCTGCCAACTGTGAAAAGGCATACATAGCAGGACGCTTTTTGTCAACAGATAAATGGCAGTGAGAATAAAGCCGGTCAAAAGACCGATTATCGCGTAAGATATGAAATTTTGCCCTTCCTGCGTTGTTCCGGGAAGAAAGAAATATGGCAGATGCCAGAGTATCCACAGGATACTGACTGCGGTGGAGGAGATGAGAACGTGATGCCTTCTGTACAGACAGGGAAGCAGGTAGCCGCGCCAACCGGCTTCTTCCAGACCGCCGCCGAGCAGAAGCTGCCCCACAAAAACGGATAAAAAGTCTTGTATTGTGAGTGAAGTATCAGGCAGGCGGAAGAGATAGAAATTTAAAAACTGCGCAGTGAATAAGAGAAAAACGATGAGATATCGGACAACTCCGCAGGAATTTCCCAGAAAAAAGCGCCGTAGAAAATGACCGGCCGTCAGATATTTTTTGAATAAAAAGAGCGCGCAGATCAAAGGTGAGGCATTTTCAAGAAAATCCAATACGGTATGCAGGATTCTGTATGCCCTGTAATCTGTAATTTCCATTAGGGCGGCACAGCCCCATGTTGTGACAAAGACGCTGATAATAAACAGAAACGGTTTGTAATGTAAATTCTCTTTTTGAAGTGTGTGATTCATTTGTTTTTCCCTCTTTCCAAGTTTTTTGATAGAAAGAATGATACAGAAGTCAGGCGGTTGCATACCACCAACTTTTGATGGAATTTTGTCAACGTGTAGTTGCGGGAAAAACAGATTGCGGGGAAATATATTTCATATTTATCAAATAGGAAATATGGGTATTGAGTAATTCCTACTAATCTGGTATACTTAATAGAAAAAATAAACCTGATTCGAAA
>CAMQTN010000046.1 GCA_947037115.1 uncultured Lachnospiraceae bacterium | reverse complement strand
CATATGATGAGGATTATATATATGGATTTTATGAAAACGGGGACGAATGTACGCTGGTAAAAATAAAATGGGAAGGGGGATGCGAAATTGGCAGGACGTTTGCAGATGTAAGAATAAGCGTAGAGCTGAGTTTTAGCGCGAACAATGGAGTAATTAGTTTTCTACAGGATGGAAACAGAGTATTTGAAAAATTGTGAACATAGATATGCAGTCAGATCATATTGAAGAAAAGGGATGGCGTTATGCGGGCGGTGATGACTGCAATATAATTACACCCATTTACGAATAGGTTTATGACAATATTTGCTGTTAAACTGATTTTACAGCATTTATTGATTAATCAGGAGCAGGAGAATACAATGAAACTGACGGAACGAGAATTAGAGATCATGAGAATATTGTGGGAGGCGGACAAGCCGCTCATGGTATCAGAAATCGTACAGAGGGACAAGAACGGAACTATATACAGTGTGCAGCGGATTATACAGAACCTGATCAAAAAGGAAATGGTCGCAGTGGAAGGTATGGCATATAACAAGAAGGCTTTGGGCAGAACCTTTAAGCCGCTCGTGAGTGCTGAATCAATAGAACAGAGCCATATACAGGACGTGCTCAGTAAAATGGTCAGCAGAAACATTGTGGTGTCCCATCTGATTGCAGCTTTGCTTCCGGCAGATAGCAGCGAACAGACATTGGAAGAACTGAATCGGCTGGAAGATATCATACGAGAGAGAAAGAAACGGATATTGGGTGAAGAAACTTCCGGAGATTTGCAGGAAAAAGGATAAGAGGGGAACTTCTCTATGGATATTTCTTTTACGACAGTTGTGAACTCACTGTTTTTCAGTGCCGTAGCGATAGCTTTGCTATGCTGTATGATAGACAGAACCAAAGTGGTGTCCGGGAGAAAATTTGGCTTTTTCTCATTTATTCTTATAATGATTATGTTGCGACTGTTTGTCCCTTGTGAAATACTGGGGATACAGAATAATGTTTACATTACCAGAATTTACCCGGACGTTTATCTTTTTCTGACCAAAACGAATCTGACATTTATGGGCAGGGAATGGTCGGTCGCGTCGATCCTGATTATGTTTTCTCTGATTGGAAGTATAGTTTGTGCGGTAAAACTTTTTTTGTCCTATTTTGCAGTTTTTCTCACTCTGAAAAGATACAGGGTTGCAGATAGTGAAATGATAAGAGAGACAGTCTCTGCAATTAATCAGAAATGGGGGAAGAATGTTGCTTTCCGGATTGCACAGAACAGAGAAATAACGGTGCCGTTTCTTTTTGGAATGTGGCGTCCCATTATAGTCCTGCCAGAGATTTCTTTTTCAGAAGAAGAATGGTATTACATACTCAGCCATGAGATGGCACACTATTACCACAGGGACTTATGGCTGCGGTTTATCTGTGAAATGTTGCAGGTTGTATACTGGTGGAATCCTTTTGTTTATCTTTTACGCAGGAGGCTTGTTGTTTTTCAGGAACGCCACATTGATGCGGTGATCACAGAGAAGCTTGACAAAGACCATGTGCTGGATTATCTATTATGTCTGGTTAAGGTCGCCAAGTCACAGTCTGTTTTGCGTTCGGGCAGTTGGATTGTAGAATTTAACTGTAAGACAGATTTGCAGGATAGGATAAAGAGACTATTGGAATCACAGAACGAAAAGTCGACGGGGAAGAGATACTGGATTGCCAATATTCTGATGGCTGCTATGTTGATCATATTTACCCTGATTCTTCCGACTTTGGTTACTTTGGAGCCGGATGGAGGGATACCAGATGAGATTTTGGAAGAAACCTTTGCGCTTACTTCGGAGAACGCTTATTTAATTTTAAACGAAGAAGGAGAGTACGAGGTTTATATTGATGGAGAATATAGGTTTACATCTATGCAGATTCTTGAAGATACGTTGCATATTTATAACGAGGAAGGAGGTTTGATTCAGTGAACAAAAAGATTCTGATTGCTGTATTCGTGTTTGCATCTTTGATTGGCGGTATGTCAAATAGAACCGTTTATGCGAAATCGGATATTCTGGCACATGAGATATATGCAAATCCAATGTTGGGTCGGGGATTGGGAACCCTGTTAGCAGAAGCTGTCCGGCAGCGTTGGAAGATAGATGAGACATTGGTGTGATGGTAAGAAAAATTGAATATGACATGGAGGCAGCGTTTTTCGTTTATGGATACGCTGTTTTTTTACGGATTGATATTAACGGCACCTTTGAGATGCTGGCGAGGTTGTAGAGGAAATTTGACGTAATAATTCAACTCAGGACTTTGCACTTGCTGCAAAGTCCGTGAAAACACGTAAATTGAGCCGAAAGAGAATCTGCCCTCGCCGCAGGCGATCTGGAATGAGCAGATTCTGTAACAGGAAAGCCGTGGCTGAACTGTTACAACTTGATGATTCCGCCCGCTTGTGGTAAGGTGTAAGTGTACGAAAAGAATTTCGTGCCAGAGAATGCCTGAAAACAGGCATTCTCATCATGATGAGAAATTTATACCGGGGAAGGCGGAAATTGTGACAATGAAGAGAATAAGGCTTGGTCTTGCCGGGCTGGCTTTGGTATGTATAATGGCTGGCTGTGGGAAAACCGCAGAGGAAACAGCGTCGTCTGCGGACGATGCGGAGGGCAGGACAGAGCAGGAGTCGGAGGAGGAAGAGGAGAGCGGGTCCGGCATGGAAATGACTTCCTGGCAGGAGTCGGTACACAAGATGTTTGAGGACCCCTATGGCGATTACACGGAGACGGGCGGTGAGATTGTCCTGCTGACGGACGGTCCCGTGGAGGACGGCGGTTACAACGAGGCTGTCTATAATGGGGTGCGGATGTACGCCCTGGGAGCGGGCAAGTCCTTTTCTTATTACAATGCGGATATATATGAACCGGAAAGTTACTATGAGCTGATGGAGCGGTCTGCGCAGGATGGCGCAAGGATTATTGTCTGTGCCGGCAACACTTTCGGAGGTGCGGTGGGAGCCATGCAGGAGACCTATCCGCAGACCTCTTTTTTGCTGATAGACAGCGTACCTCATGACGCGGAGGGCGAGGAGCTTTCCATCGCGGACAATGTGCACTGTGTTCTTTTCCATGAGGAGGAGGCCGGTTATCTGGCCGGTTATATGGCGGTCTGGGAGGGTTATCGGCGTCTGGGGTTTGTGGGCGGTAAGGAGGAGCCTCCTGTTTTGCGTTACGGTTATGGTTATCTGCAGGGGATTGACGCGGCGGCTAAGGATTTGTCGCTTGACGATGTGACGGTCAATTACTGGTATGCGGATACTTTTTTACCGGATATTGCGGTGCGGGAGAAAGCGGACGGCTGGTATGGGAACGGCACGCAGATTATTTTTGCCTGCGGGGGCGGCCTCTATGAATCTGTGCTGGAGGCGGCTCAGAATCAGGACGGCCTGCTCATCGGTGTGGATGTGGATCAGTGCAGGGTTTCAGACCGGTTTTTGACCAGCGCGGTCAAGAATATTGGTCCGGCTGTCACGGACGCACTGGACAGCTTCTATGCAAACGGCGGCTGGAATGAAGGAAGGGCCGGGCAGGTGAAACGCTACGGCGTGGATGAGGGCTGCGCGGCGATCCCGGTGGTGGATACGGAGTGGCGTTTTAAAGAGATACCCACGACCCACTTTTTTGAGATTTACAAGCAGATGAAGAGAGGCGACCGGACAGTGTCGGACGATACCAGCGCGCTGCCCCAGATTGCCGTTACGGTGAACTTCGAATGAGCGCAGGAGGTTTGGGAGTGTTTAAGGAAGAAAAGAGGAAGATACGTCCCGGTCATCTCCTGCTTTTGGGCATTGGGATTATTGCGGTGATGCTCTGCGGCTGCAGTGACGAAGCGATGCCGGCGGATGGGCCTGTGGCAGAAAAGGCTGTGGAGGATCAGGCAGCCGGAGAGAAAGAAAGGGAGCTGTCGGAACTGACGGCGGGTGAGACAAGCCTTTCGGTGGACGAGCTGTCAGAGTATGCCATGGATGTGTCGCTGACCTATGATGCAAAGTTACAAAAGCTTCGATGCTCTCTGGAGATGCCCCTGATCCCCGGAAGCGATGACGCTTATCTGTATCTGTTCCAGGCGGAAACCTGGCAGGAGGATGGGGATGCGCTTACGGGGGAGCCCGTCACCAGAGGACGCAAGGCCAGAGAGTGGGAGACTTCGTTTGCCTACCGGGATACCTATCTGTTCAGGCGTTTTATTCCGGCGCTTCGGATAGACGGGAACTATGTACAGGTGGGAAAAAGTGTGTATCTCCTGAACCCGGAAGCGCTGGCAAAAAATCAGGATCCCTATCCGGAGCTGGGCTCCAAGAAGGGGATCCTCCTTGATCCGACCATGATCGGAACGCCGGAGCTGACGGATTTAAATGTGAAGCATACGATTTACAATATTCCCCTTTCCCACATTATGGGGGAGACCACGGATCAGACATTTCCCACAATCACATACACCTACCGGGGGAGGAATTATGCCTTTAACGGGGCGGCGGTCAATGGTTATGACGGGCTGTTCACCTATCTGTCAAATCAGGGAATGACCGCTACGGCGGTGGTTTTAAATGACTGGAACGAGGAGTTTTCGGAATTGATTCACCCGGAGGCGAAAAACCGGGAGAGCGGCGCTTATTACTATATGTTTAACGCGTCGGAGGCGGAGGGGGCGAGAACGCTGGAGGCCGTGGCGTCTTTTCTGGCGCAGCGCTACTCCGACGGGAAACACGGCATGGTACATAGCTGGGTCATCGCAAACGAGATCAACCAGAACCGGGTCTGGAACTATATGAACACCAAGGATGTGTATCACTACTCAAAAGAGTTTGAAAAGTCTTTCCGCATTTTTTATCAGGCGGTGAAAAGCCAGTATGCCAATGCGCGGGTGTATTTCAGTATCGACCATGCCTGGAACAGCAACGAGGGGGACAACAGCAGCTTTTTCAACGGCAGGGATATTCTGGAGGCGTTTAACGAGGCGGCTTTACAGCATGGAAACTATGACTGGGGCATTGCCATCCATCCCTATCCGGAGCCCCTTACGCGTGTGAATTACTGGTCGCAGGAATATGATAAGACAAGGGACGCCTCCCATCTGTCCATTATGAATCTGAATGTACTGACGGACATGCTTTCCGAGGAGGCGTATCTGGACAGAAGCGAAGAGATACGGAGTATTACCATCACGGAACTTGGCTTTTCCTCGGGTTCCGGAGAGAGACTGCAGGCGGCGGCTTTTGCCTACTGCTATTATATTGTGGAGGACAATCCCCATGTAGACGCCTTTCTTATGAACCGGCAGACAGATGCGCCGGAGGAAGTGCTGGCGGGGATGGCCTTCGGCGTGTATGAGTATGACCATACCGGGAAGTATATTAAGGATATCTTTCGGGATATCGATACGGACCGGGCCGGGGAATATACGGAGTTTATATTGAATATTCTTGGCGCGGACAGCCTGGAGGAGGCATTGTCCTGGGCGAGAGCGGATACAGATGCGAAGTAGGGACGGAGCGATATGAAGGTTTCTTTGCTGGTGACGGTCTATAATGTGAAGGAGAGTCTGCCCATTACGCTTGCGGGCATTGAGGAGCAGGATTACAGGGACGTGGAGACGGTGATTGTGGACGGCGCATCGACCGACGGCACGGTGGAGCTGATCCGGCGTTTTGCCGCGAAAATGGCGGACAGGCAGGGATTTTCGGTGCGCTGGGTATCGGAGCCTGACGCAGGACTCTACGACGCCATGAATAAGGCATTTTCCATGAGTACGGGAGATGTGATCGCAGTCTGCAACGATAAATTATGCACGCCGGATGCGGTAAGCAGGCTTGTGGCGGCGCTGGAGAACGGAGGCCCGCGGTGTATAGGCGCCCATTCCGATCTGGTATATGTGGACGGGGAGCGGGTAGTCAGGCAGTGGCACATGGGGCAGGGAAAGATTTCGCAGGGCTGGATGCCCGGACATCCTACCCTTTTTCTGCGCCGGTCGGTGTATGAGAAATACGGCCTTTATGACACGGCCTATCACTGTGCGGCGGATTATGAGTTTATGGTGCGCTTTTTGAAGGAAGAGGAGAACAGGCTGGCTTATGTGCCGGAAATCCTGGTGGCCATGTTCTACGGCGGCACCAGCAATGCGGGACTCGGGAACTATCTGGTATCCTTTCAGGAGGGGTATCAGGCGCTCAGGAAGAACGGCGTGCCGCATCCCCTTTGGATTACCCTGAGAAGGACGCTGCGGGTGCTTTTACAGTTCTTTCACAGGCAATAGTCATTTCACGGCATGCAGAAAGCATTTTACGGCAAATCGGTCATTCTGACAATGGATACAGCCGAAAAAGAACAGGAAGGGTTCAAACAGGGGAGGCGATGAGGTGATCCGTATTGCGGTCTGTGACGATGAAAAGATGATGTCCGATCACATCCGGAGAATGGCCTCTGATTTTTTCCGCAGAAAAAATACGGAGGTTTCCATCCTGCAGTTTTCCAGCGGGGAGGAACTGCTGCAGTATGACAAACAGATAGACGTGCTCTTTCTGGATATCCAGATGCGGGGGATGGATGGCATGAAGACGGCAAGGAAGCTGCGGGAGCGCAAATTCCGGGGATTTCTCATCTTTATCACCGTCCTGAAAGAAATGGTGTTTCAATCCTTTGAGGTACAGGCATATGACTATCTGGTAAAGCCTGTCCATATGGGAGAGTTTGAAAAAACGATGGAACGCCTCTTTTCTTCCATACAGAATGCCGGGGAAGCCGGCCTGCTTGTCCAGAAGGGGTATGAAAGCCGTATTATTCCGCTGGCGGATATTGTTTTTTGTGAAATTATTGACAGGAAAATATATCTGCACCTGGATTCCTCTGAGGTGGTCGATTATTATGACCGGATCGAAAATCTGGAAAACAAACTGAACAGCAGTTTTTTCCGGTGCCACAGAAGTTATCTGATCAACCTGAAATATTTAAAAAGTTATAAGGGCGGGACGGCATATATGGAAGGCGGCAGGGAGATCCCTGTATCACGGCTCCGGGGCAGGGAATTTTCCGAGGTTATTTTACAGTATATGAAAAATATATGAGAACGGGAAAAGTGGAAGGCTGGATTTATGGATGTTCTGAGTCATGTCATCGGAAGCGGAATTGCGCAGATTCTATTAGGGTTTACTTTCTTTGTCAGGTTTTTGCATAAGAAAGGAAAACCTTATTTTTATTTTCTGTTTGCGGCGTGCGCAGGCGCCATCATATATTTTGTCCCCCACGGCGGTATTCCTGAATTTGCCGTATTTGTCTTTCTGCTTGCTGCAAGCGGGATCTGGATGTACCGTGTAGACTGGAAGTCCGCTGTTTTGTACGCAGCGCTGGTAGTTGAGGTGATGCAGTTGTGTTATGGGATTGTGAAATCTCTGTCGAGTGTGCTCTACCCGCTGATGTCTGCCTTTGACAGAAACAGGATCGGGTGTGTATTTATGCTGGCGGGAGAGTTTATATCGCTGTTGCTGTCCGGGGTTTGCTGTCATATGGTATATCGGTACTTCTCCTATTGTGAAACGATCAGGAAACAGTATGTGTTTATGGTTCTGATTCCTGTCCTGGTGCTGTTTTTGATGGAAGAGTATATCGGTTCCATTATTTACGGTGTGAACATCACGGATGGCGGCGGGATTACGGTATATACCAACCACTATCAGATGCTTGCGGTACAGGTTTTGGGAGTGGCAAGTCTGTTCTGTATCCTGTTTGCCTATAAGAGGCTGTTACAGAATTTCCGGCTCAGCACGGAACTGTCGCTGCTGGAGCAGGAGGAACACTCCCTGAACCGGTATGTGGAGGAGGCCAGAGCCCGATATGAGAGGACGACGTCATTCCGCCATGATGTCAAAAATCACATGGCGGTGCTGAAGAAACTGCTGCAGAGCGGGAAGCTGGAGCAGGCTGTGCAGTATATCGGGGACATGGAAGGTATGGCGGAGGAGCTTTCGTTTCCCTGCAGCACCAACAATCCGGTGGTGGACATTCTGGCAGGAAATAAGCTGGGAATCGCAAAGAGTATGGGGATTGACGTCAATTGTTCGCTGGTCCTGCCATACCCCTGCGGCCTGCGTGACATCGACATCTGTATTATCCTGTCAAATGCACTGGATAATGCCATCCATGCGTGTAAGGACATGGAGGACGGCGCAGAACGGTATATCCATGTGACGGGGCGTATTCAGGGTGATTTTCTTCTCATGGAAATAGAGAACAGTTTTCACGGAAAGGGGATACCGAAGGAGGGAACGGGCCTGTCAAATATAAAAGCGGTAGCTGAAAAGTATCAGGGGGCCATGAGTGTGAGGACGCAGGGATGTGTGTTCATTCTTCATGTACTGCTTATCATTCCACGGCACTCAGGATGCATCTCACGGCAAATGGATTTATCCGCCGGCGGGAGTGGCCGAAAGAGTAGCTGAGGGCAGATATTTGTGGACTATGCTGCCCGAAAATACGACAGGTAAGGAGGAAAGCTTATGTCCATGGAAATCAACGGAGGTTACAACCATTCCACGACCAAGTATGTAGAGGAGGCGATGAGGAAAAAGGCGGCTGACAGTGCTGAAAATGCAAAGGCGGCGGATCGGGCAGAGGGCAGCAGGGAGCCTGCAAAGGCGGCACAGCCCCAGGACGAATACATCAGCAGTGAAAAAGCCGGCGCGAAACCTGCCGGGCTGTACCGGGTAGGACAGGACGAAAACGGAAACCGGAAAATCTTTTATGATGATCCGAAAAAGTCCCGGAATGCGGATGGCAGGGAACAGCCGAAGGCAGAGGGGGATGCACCGGCAGACCCCGGGGAGAAATGCACCACAGATACGGATAAAGTTGACAGGGAAATACGGAAGCTGAAAGAGAAAAAGCAGCAGCTTGAGCGGCAGATCCGTTCTGCTGCAGGCGATGAGAAGAAAACCGGAGAACTTGAGAAAAAGCTGGCGCAGGTGGAAAGTGAGCTGGGACAGAAGGATACCGACACATACAGACGGCAGCATGCTTCGGTCTCACAGTAAATCAAATGATAGCCGAAAACTGAAAACTGTGTTACAATGATGGCAGGAGAATCGGGGGAAAGCTGAATGACGGTAATGATCTTTGCGGTTCTGGCAGCAGGAATTTTCATGCTGGATCTGCTTTTGAAAAACCATATCGAGAAACATCTGGAGGACGGGGAGGAAAAGACGCTCTGCGGCGGGAAACTGCTGATCAGAAAGTACCATAACAGAGGCGCCTTTCTGGATCTGGGAGAGACAAGGCAGAAAGCGGTCGCGTTTTTGTCATTGTTCCTGACGCTCTTTATGACAGTGGTGTTTCTTGCCACGTTCAGCTTTCGCGGTAACTCTACCCTTAGGGCAGGGTTGGCTCTTCTGCTGGGCGGGGCATACAGCAATACCTATGACCGCCTGACCAGAAATTATGTGGTGGATTACGTCAGTTTTCCCGTGAAAAACAGGAAACTGCGGGGAATAGTCTTCAATATTTCGGACTTCTGCATTATCATAGGGGCGCTTTTGATGACCCTTGGGGAAGGCGGAGGAAAAGAAAAAGAGAAAAGCAAAAAAGAGAAAAGCAAAAAAGAGAAAAGCAAAAAAGCCGGTTTCCAGGTGAACCGGCTTTTTGTATGCAGAATTTTCAGACGGTAATAACAGTGCCGCTTTTGCCCCTGAGGGCGTCTTTGACGTTACCAAGAGAAGTGATCAGCACTCTTCCCTCAGGATGGGACCCCAGATAGGATATGGCGGCTTCAATCTTCGGAAGCATGGTGCCCTCCTCAAACTGGCCTGCTTCGCACAGCTCCTTCGCCTGGAGGACGGTGAGAGAAGCGAGGGGCTCCTGCTGTGGTGTTCCGAAATTGCGGTAAACCTGAGGGACGCCTGTCAGGATAATCAGCTCGTCAACCTCTAATTCCGCGGCAAGCCTTCCTGCGACGGCGTCCTTTTCGATGACGGCGGAGGCGCCTTGCAGGATGTGGTTCTGCTCTATGACCGGAATGCCGCCTCCCCCGCAGGCGATGACAATCTGGTCAGCCTCCGCCAATGTGCGGATCGCGTCGATCTCCACGATGTCGATGGGGTGGGGTGCGGCTACCACCCGCCTGAAGCCCCTGCCGGGCTCCTCCTTCACATAATTTCCTTTCTTTGTCTCGGTCTCGGCGTCCTCGGCTGACATGTAACGGCCGATCACCTTTGTGGGCGCATAGAAAGCCTCGTCGTAAGGGTCTACCGTAACCTGCGTCAGGATGGTGCTTACCGTCCTGACGATACCGCGGCTGAGAAGTTCGGCGCGGAGCGCATTCTGGATATCGTACCCCACATAACCCTGACTCATGGCGGAGCAGACGCACATGGGGGCGGGCGTATAGTCGATATAGATACGCCGCAGCTCCGTCATGGCTTTGTGGATCATGCTGACCTGCCGGCCATTGCTGTGCGTGATGGTGAGCTGGTAGTCGGCTTCCACCAGATCCGCCAGAGCTTTCGCGGTTGTTTTTACTGCATCCCGCTGCTCCAGAGTTGTATAACCGAGCGCCTCATGCCCCAGTGAGACGACCGCTTTCTTTTTATTTATGGAAAGGTTATTCATAATAAAACATCCTCCGATCGGCAATTTTCAGGGCGGGTTTTCCCGCACATTCCAAGTATATCAAAACTCGGTGCCTTTGTATAGAACAGGTTTGTGACAGTATGTTGCAGATGGATTATATGGTTTGTATAAAAGTGGCAAAAAAGTTAGTTGAAACTTATACAAAATATACAAGGAAAAGTTTGACAAGGTATGAGTGGAACGGTATAATTAGAACCATAGAAAAATTTGGGGGAAGAGGTGAACTGGCGCTGAAAGTGCCGGAGACAGGATGGATTATATGAACGCATTACAAAACTTGTCGTTGGAACAGATCAGGGCGGTCATTGAGGTTTTACAGCAGTCCACGGACGCCTACATGTTTATGCTGGATCTGAGCGTGGATACTTATATCCTGTCCGAGAAGGCGACGAAGCGTTTCCCCTTTCACACTACGGTGATTGAGAATTGTACAGATATTCTGAAAAAGGTAGTGCATCCTTCCGACTATGAGATGGTGTCGGAAGATTTGGAGAAATGCCGTTCGGGTGAGAAGGATGCGCATGCGTTAGAGTACCGCTGGATGGACCGCATGAACAGGGTGGTCTGGATCAGCTGCAGGGGCACGGTGGTGGCAGGTGCGGAAAACCACAGGCTTCTGATAGGGACAGTCAGTGAACTGGGAAAGAAGGCGAAGGCCGACAATGTCACCGGGCTTCGCAGGGAGGCGGGTTTCCGTCTGGATATGGGGAATCAGCTCAGGGAGAATCCCGGTTCGGTTCATTATATGATGCGCGTCGGCATCGATAATTTTAAGGAGATCAATGAGAAAGAGGGCATTGAGGCGGGCGATGAAGTGCTTCGGGAGCTCGCGGAGTGCATTCTGAAGACGGTGGATGAGGATACGAAGGTCTACCGTCTGGTGGCGGACGAGTTTATGATCGTTGTCCAGGGGGAGGCTGAAAAACAGGAACCCCGCGCGGTTTACAGGCAGATTCAGCAGGCCATAGCCGCCATGGCGAAGAGGAAAGAATACAGCCGTTTTTACACGGTGTCCGCAGGTGTGCTGGAGGGTGGTTTTGAGGGGAAAACCGTGGAAGATATCATGCGGTTTACGGAATTTGCCCTGAATGAGGCAAAACGCAACGGCAGAAACCAGATGAGGCCGTTTGAGCAGGCGGATTATGACGTTTATTTGAGGAAACTTGACATCCGCAAGGCGCTGCGTCAGGATATCAATCATGATTTCAGGGGATTTGAGGTGTATTATCAGCCTATTGTGTCCGCAGCCGACGGTTACAGGCTGGTCGGTGCGGAGGCGCTGCTTCGCTGGAAGAATGAAAAGTATGGGAATATGTCCCCCGCAGTGTTTATCCCGATTCTGGAGGAGAGCGGGCTGATCATCCCGGTAGGGCGGTATGTTCTCTGGGAGGCGGCCAGAAGATGTAAAAGCTGGAAGAAGTACATACCGGCATTCCACATCAACGTAAACCTGTCCTATGTACAGCTGCACAAGAGCGATCTGATGCGAGACGTGGAGAAATGCGTACAGGAAGTGGGGATCGATCCGGAAAGTCTGGTGCTCGAACTGACCGAGAGCGGTTATATCGAGACAAACGAGCGTATCAAGGAGCTTTTCAGGGATCTGAAGGCGAGAAACATTGATCTGGCGCTTGACGATTTTGGCACGGGATATTCTAATATGCGCTATTTGAAAGAGATTGATTTCAAGACCGTGAAGATCGACAGAAGTTTTGTGGTACAGGCTCTCCAGAATGAATATGATTATAATATTATCAGCCATATCATAGACATGGTGCACAGCCTGGGTTCTGTGGTCTGTATGGAGGGAATCGAGGAGAAAGAGGAACTCTCCAAAATGATGGCGGCAAAGCCGGATATGATACAGGGCTATTATTTCGGAAAGCCTGCCCCGGCGGAACAGTTTGAGAAAGATTTCCTGATGGCTAAAGATTCTCCCTGATACGGATTTCCACATCCACGTAGTTGTTTTCTGCGGCGGGCATCTCTCCCGTGGTCAGATAGGTAAACAGGAGGGAGAGCGGCTGTGAACCCTGTTGGAGGGGCTGTTGGCAGATGGTGGCTGCAATCAGTCCTTTTTGCATATATTCGCGGGTTGTAGGAACCATATCATTTGTTATGACAGTCATGTCATTTTTTCGGGCAGAAGCCTCAATCGCCTGACAGCCGCCGTATACACCCCCGGCGGTAAAGTAGAAGGCGTTGATTTCAGGGTGGTCTGCGAGAAGCTTTTTTGTGAGTTCACAGCTTACCTGATCGTCATCATTATTGTTGACGGTGTCCACGATACGGATGTTAGGGTAAGAAGCGATTATGTGGGAGAAGCCGGCGATACGCTCGGTGTGGCAGAGGATGTCCCGGGAGCCGGAGACAATGCCTACGCGCACTTCGCCCCGCGTCATAAGGTGCATGAGTCCGCCTGCGGCCTCACCCGAACGGTAGAAATTACTGCCCACATAGGCAAGGCGGCTGGAATTTTCGATATCCGTGTTTAATGTTACTACGGGAATCCCCTGTTCGCTGAGGCTGTTGATTTTGTCACGCACGGCCCTGTCGTTGTAGGGAGATATGGCGAGACCGTCTATCCCCTCTGAAAGGAGAGCGTCGATGGCGTCAAGCTGCTGCTGCAGGCTGTACTCCGTCTGGCGCACAAGGATGCTGCAGTTGTAGCCGGCCAGCTCCTGCTCTTTTTCGTGCACGCCGGAAAGTACATCGTCGAAGAAGGGATTGCCCACACCGAGCAGAACGACGCCCAGCTTCAGGTTTTTCTTCTGGGCAGCCAGAACAATGCCGGCTTTGTTCGGTCTGTAATCCAGATCGCGGATGATCTGTAAGATTTTTTCTTCTGTCTGCGGATTGACGTCGCCGCGGTGGTTTAAAACACGGTCCACCGTGCCCCGCGACACACCCGCAAGCGTGGCGATTTCTTTGATGGTTGCCATAGTGGGTTTTCCTTTCTTAAACAAGAGTAGCATATCACGTCACGTGGAAATAGACAATGTGTTCACCGTCATTTTGTGTAAAGTTACGAAAAAAATATACAGGCTTGCTTTTCGGTGTGGGACGGCTTATGATGGGATTAGAAGGATCGTGCACGGGCACGGAACAGAAAAAATAAGAGATTGGGGGACTAATATGCTGTATATCGGAGTGGATTTGGGAACCAGTGCCGTGAAACTTCTCCTGATGGAGGGAAACGGAAAGATTGTCAACATCGTATCAAAAGAATATCCGTTGTATTTCCCGCATCCGGGATGGTCTGAGCAGAAGCCGGAGGACTGGTACGAGCAGAGCATCGCGGGGATTAAGGAGCTGATCGCGGAGGTGGACAGGAGCCAGATTGCGGGCATCAGCTTCGGCGGCCAGATGCACGGGCTTGTGATTCTGGATGAGAACGACGAGGTGATCCGGCCTGCGATTCTCTGGAACGACGGAAGGACCACAGAGGAGTGCGACTACTTAAACAATGTGATCGGCAAGGATAAGCTGTCCGCGTATACGGCGAATATTTCCTTTACGGGCTTCACGGCGCCGAAGGTACTCTGGGTGAAGAACAAGGAGCCGGAGAATTTCGCAAAAATTAAGAAGATCATGCTTCCCAAGGATTACATTGCCTATAAGCTGACAGGAGTGCACTGTACGGATGTGTCCGACGCTTCCGGCATGCTTCTGTTTGATGTGAAAAACCGCTGTTGGTCGAAAGAGATGTGCGAGATCTGCGGCGTGAAGGAAGAGCAGCTTGCAAAGATATACGAGAGCTATGAGACCGTGGGGACAGTGCTTCCCGGGATTGCAAAGGAACTGGGAATTTCTGAGAATGTGAAAGTCGCGGCGGGCGGCGGCGACAACGCGGCGGCTGCTGTGGGTACGGGCACTGTGGGAGACGGCATGTGCAATATCTCCCTTGGCACCAGCGGCACGATTTTCATCTCCTCCGATCAGTTTGGCGTGGATAAGTTCAATGCGCTTCATGCCTTTGCCCATGCGGACGGACACTATCATCTGATGGGATGTATGTTGAGCGCGGCTTCCTGCAATAAATGGTGGATGGATGATATCATCGGAACGGAGAAATATGCGGACGAGCAGAAGGCGGTCACGGACGATAAACTGGGAGAGAACCATGTGTATTTCCTGCCCTATCTGATGGGTGAGCGTTCTCCCCACAACGATCCTGACGCGAGGGGCACATTCATCGGTATGACCATGGATACCACAAGGGCGGATATGACCCAGGCGGTGCTGGAGGGTGTGGCGTTTGCCCTGAGAGATTCCCTTGAGGTGGCGAAGTCCCTTGGCATCCATATCGAGCGCACGAAGATCTGCGGCGGCGGCGCGAAGAGCCCGCTGTGGAAGCGGATGATCGCTAACATCATGAACCTGAAAGTGGACGTGATCGAAAGCGAGGAGGGGCCTGCCATGGGCGGCGCGATGCTGGCGGCGGTGGCCTGCGGCGAGTATGCGGATGTTGAGGAAGCGGCGGAGAAAATCGTGAAGATTGTGGACACGGTGGAGCCGGAACCTGCCCTGGTGGCGAAGTACGAGGAGAGATACCAGCAGTTTAAGCAGATATATCCGACCTGTAAGGAGCTGTTCGGGAAATTAAAATAAAAGCGTAAGCAAACTTACGCGGGAGAATGCCGCAAAACAGGCATTTTCAGTCCGACGAAATCATGGAGAGAAAGGAGTAGAAACCAATGGAGATCAAAAAACTGACAGATCCGTCATTTCGTAAGTATGGCAGGGTCGTGGAGGGGATCGACTTCACGGAGCTGGTGGAGGCGATCAAAAGTGAGACGCCGCTGCCGGAGGGCGTGGCCTATGAGCCGTCCATTGCCGCGCTGGAGGAGACGCAGAGCGCGAAGGATTTGCAGAGGAGAACCTACGGTGAGCTGCCCATTGAGGTGGGATACTGCAACGGTCATAATTACAAGCTGAACGCGGTTGAGTATCACAGAAGTTCCGAGATCAATGTGGCGGCTACGGACGCGGTGCTGATTCTCGGCATGCAGCAGGATATCACAGACGATTTTACCTACGAGACGTCTAAGATGGAGGCTTTTCTGGTACCGGCAGGCACGGCGGTGGAAATCTACGCGACTACCCTGCACTATGCGCCCTGCAGCGCTGACGAGGGCGGTTTCAAGGTGGGAATCGTACTTCCGGCGGGCACCAACTATCCGCTGAAAGAGGAACACGAGGGATGGGAGGATTCCCTGATTACAGCCCAGAATAAATGGCTGATCGGCCATGCGGAGGGCGGTCTTGACGCGGGTGCGCACATTGGCCTTGTTGGAAAGAATCTGGATATCAGAGAATAAGCGACCGGGCGCCCGGTCAGGAGAATGCGCCGCATTTTCCTTAGAGATTTCAGGTTGTGGCATTTTTTTTAAAAGAAAACCGGTCAACCCGGTTAAAGGAGGGTATATAATATGAACAATTTACCGAAGGTGAAAATTGGTATCGTGGCGGTGAGCCGTGACTGTTTCCCGGCATCTCTGGCGATCAACAGAAGAAAGGCGCTGGTGGAGGCGTACACAAAGAAGTATGGCGCGGAGGACATTTATGAGTGCCCTGTCTGCATTATCGAGAGCGAAATCGATATGGTGAACGCGTTGAAGGACATCAAAGATAATGGATGTAATGCACTTTGTGTATATCTTGGCAACTTTGGCCCGGAGATTTCCGAGACACTGCTTGCAAAGCACTTTGAGGGCCCGAAGATGTTTGTGGCTGCCGCTGAGGAGTCCCAGGGCGACCTGATCCAGGGACGCGGCGATGCTTACTGCGGTATGCTCAATGCAAGCTATAACTTAAAGCTCAGAAATGTGAGGGCGTATATTCCCGAGTATCCTGTCGGGGATGCTGAGGACTGCGCGGACATGATCCACGAGTTCGTTCCGATTGCACGTGCGGTTGCGGCGCTTTCCAGCTTAAAGATTATTTCCTTCGGTCCCAGACCGCTCAATTTCCTCGCTTGTAATGCACCGATCAAACAGCTTTACAACCTGGGTGTGGAGATCGAGGAGAACTCCGAGCTCGACTTGTTTGAGGCATTTAATAAGCACGAGGGAGATCCCCGTATTGCCGATGTGGTGAAGGATATGGAAGCTGAGCTTGGCGACGGTAACAACAAGCCCACCATCCTGCCCAAGCTGGCACAGTATGAGCTGACACTGCTTGACTGGATCGAGGAGCACAAGGGGTACCGTGAGTATGTGGCGATTGCAGGAAAGTGCTGGCCCGCATTCCAGACCCAGTTTGGTTTCGTTCCCTGCTATGTGAACAGCCGGCTTACCGGCAGAGGTATTCCGGTATCCTGTGAAGTGGATATCTACGGCTGCTTGAGCGAGTTTATCGGAGAGGCTGTCAGCGACGATATCGTAACGCTTCTCGATATCAATAACTCTGTACCGAAGGATATGTACAAGGAATCCATCGAGGGCAAGTTTGATTACAAGTTTACAGACACCTTTATGGGCTTCCACTGCGGCAATACCTGTTCCAAGAAGCTTTCCAAGTGCAGTATGGAGTATCAGATGATCATGGCGAGATCGCTTCCTGAGGAAGTGACACAGGGTACGCTTGAGGGCGATATCGTTCCCGGCAACATTACCTTCTATCGTCTGCAGAGCACGGCTGACAACATTCTGCGCGCTTATGTGGCAGAGGGCGAGGTGCTTCCTGTGGCAACCAAATCCTTCGGAGGTATCGGTGTATTCGCGATTCCTGAGATGGGAAGATTCTACCGTCATGTGCTTATTGAGAAGAATTACCCGCATCACGGCGCGGTTGCGTTCGGCCATTACGGAAAAGCACTGTATGAGGTATTCAAGTATATTGGTGTGGATGTGAGCGAGATCGGCTATAATCAGCCCAAGAGCCTGCCTTATCCCACAGAGAACCCTTTTGCATAAAAACAAGAAAAACAGCGTATGAAAAAGACGGGGCCGGGTGACCGGCTCCGTCTTTACGTTGTGGCGTGTATGATTCAAATTTAAATTAGGTAGAAATTTCCCGGTTCTTAGAGAATGGTATCCAGCATGGAACCCATGGTCGGCGCATTGACGCCGCTTCCGTCGTTGCCGTAGGTTTTCTTTGTCAAAGCATCTCCCTGTGTAGCGTAGCGGTAAATCTGATTTACTCTGTCGGTCATCTTCTCAGAGAAGGAGTAAGCGCCGCTGAACAGATTTTTGACGCCCGCCATATCCGCTTCCTTAAACTTCTTCTCGTCGATGGAAAGGGATTTGTCAGAGTTTACGGTGACGCCAAGTCTGGATAATGCGCTCTTGTTGCCGTTCACAAGGTTCTTGAGATAGGAAGCCTGATTGACAACGTTGCTGTTCCCGCTCTTGTCTGTATTTTTGATCAGATCATTGTAATTCTCTACAAAGGCGGAGAATGCCTTGTAGACTTCGTCCTTGTTGTCGTTACTGATCTGTGTGGCGCCAAGGTTCTCGATGGACTTATAAAGCGAGTTGGCGGCAGCAGCCGTGGAGGCGTCCGTCACGGTCTTGGAGGTGTCCTTATCCTTCGTGGAGGAGGTACTGGAAGTGCCCGATGTGGAACCGCCGACACCTGCGTATTTTGCTTTCGAGGAAGTAACAGATTCGCCGTCGCCTGCGGCCCGGTAAATCTGACTTGCCCGGTTGACAGCCTTGTCAGCGAAGGAACCGATGCCGCTGAAGAGCGTTTTCACCGTACCGCCGCTTCCCTTCTCCGTGTCTGAAAGCGCCTTCTTGAGGGTGTCCTCGTCGAGGGAGAGCGTCTTATCGGAATTCATGGTAATACCGATCTTGGAGAACAGCTTGTAATTGGAGTAGTAGGAGTTGTACAGAGACTCCGCCTGCTTCTGTACGGTTGTGTTTTCACTCTTGTCTGCACTCTTCATCAGGCTGTTGTAATCCTTGATGAAGGAGGAGACGGAGTCCGTGATCTTATCAATGTTCTCCTCGCTTCTGTCGTCGTAGTTCAGGGAAGTGAGAGCAGAAGCGGATTTGTAAAGGGACGCCGCCGCGGAAGCGGATGCGCTGTCCTTGACTTTTCCGGCTTTCGTCTTTTCGCTCTCGCCGGATTCCTCAGCTTCCTGTTTTTTTAATTTTGCATAGTAAGATTTCATCATCTTGCCATAGCTGCCGTTTTTGATGGCGGCGTAATCGCCCAGAAGAGAGCTCACCCCGCCGGCACTGTCGGAGCCGCCCATGCCGCCCAGCAGCGTAGAGTAGGTGTCAGCCATGCCAGAATTTAAACCAGTTAAATTGATTCCCATGTTCTTACCCTCCTTGTTATGTTTTTCGACATCCGTGTCATATATGTGGTAACAGCACAATTTTCCTATATCTATTATTTCGTCTTTTACCGCGATTTGTAAAGGGGTTTGCGCAAAATATTTTGAGTTTTTTTCAGAGTGCCTGCGGCCTTGACTTAAGTGATACTAATTGCTAAAATAATAGACAGATAGTAACTTAAAAATGATAAAAACAGGCGATGGCCGGAGGCCCGGATGGAGAGATATAGCGGAAAAAGTGTGGTAAAGGGAATTGCCATTGGCAGGATCTACCTTTACAAAAAGACGGATTACAGGGTGACGGATCAGAAGGTTTCTGATTGTGAGGCCGAGAAGGCGCGCTTCCTTGCGGCCGTGGAGACGGCGAAGGAACAGCTTGCCGCGCTCTACAGGGAGGCGCTTGAGAAAGTGGGGGAGGATCATGCCCGCATTTTTGAGGTGCACCGTATGCTTCTGGAGGATACGGCCTATCTGGATGCGGTACAGGTTCTGATCCGCGGGGGATATAACGCGGTGTACGCCACAGACAGAGCGGGGGCGCAGTTTGCCGATATGTTTGCCGGGATGGACGACGAGTACATGAGAGGCAGGGCGGTTGACATCAGGGACATTTCAAGGAGGGTGATCCGTGTCCTTTCGGGGCTGCCGGAGGAGGGGATACGGTTGGAGGAATCTGCTGTTCTGGTTGCGGATGATCTGACCCCCACAGAGACGGTAAAGCTCGACAGGAGCAGGATATTGGGTTTTGTGACGGTGAAGGGGACCTCTTCTTCCCACACGGCGATTCTTGCCAGAAGTATGAATCTGCCGGCCCTCGTGGGGGTGAAACTGCCTCTTGAGGATGAGCTTCAGGGGAAACCCTGCGTGGTGGACGGGTTTGCAGGTGTGTTTCTGGTGGAACCGACGAAAGAGGAACTTGCCCGTATGCTTGTGCAGAAAAACCAATGGACGGCCGATCTGGAAGCGCTGCAGAGGCTGAAGGGGAAAGATAACCGGACTAAGAGCGGAAAGAGGATAGAGATTCTGGCGAATATCGGTGACACGGCGGATGCAGATGCGGCTCTTGCGGCGGACGCCGGAGGGATCGGACTTTTCCGAAGCGAGTTTCTCTATCTGGGCAGGGACAGTTTTCCCACAGAGGAGGAGCAGTTCGCAAGCTATCGCGCTGTCCTTGAAAAAATGGAAGGAAAACGGGTGGTGGTCCGTACCATGGATATCGGAGCCGATAAGAAGGCGGATTATTTTCATTTTGAACCGGAGGAGAATCCAGCCATGGGCTATCGCGGCGTCCGTGTCTGCCTTGACCGGGTAGAGATATTTATCACGCAGCTTCGCGCCCTCTACCGCGCATCTTCCTACGGCGATCTGGCAGTCATGTTTCCTATGATTATATCCGTGGATGAGGTGAGGAGGATCAGGCAGATCACAGAGATGGTCAGGAAAGATCTGGAACAGGAAGGAACACCTGTGGGAAAGGTAATGCTGGGCGTTATGATCGAGACTCCGGCAGCGGCTCTGATTTCTGATAAGCTGGCGAGAGAGGCGGATTTTTTCAGTATCGGCACCAATGATCTTGCACAGTATACACTGGCGGCAGACAGGATGAACCGCCGTTTGGAGGGTATCTGTGATCCCCGCCACGAGGCGGTTCTGCGCCTGATAGAGATGACCGTAAAAAATGCGCATGAAGCCGGGATTCATGTGGGGATCTGCGGGGAGCTTGCCTCGGATATGCTTCTTTTGGAGCGGTTTTTGGAGTGGGGCGTAGATGAACTCAGTGTGGTGCCCTCAGATGTGCTGAAGCTACGGGAGGCGGTGAGAGCGCTCCCGTAACAGGCAGGTTTTTCAGGATAAGCCTGCATAAATATCTGCGATGTATGCCGCCTGGTCAGGAAAGTTATCTTTCAGATACATCAGGTACTGAAGGGCGCTTCCTTCATAGGGATGTGCATCTCCCAGCAGGCTGACTTCGTAGCAGTTGCGGATTACGTTGATGATGCAGTCTTCCGTATGGTCTTCCTTACAGTCCTTGCACTCTTTCAGAATGTGTGCGATGGCAGTTTCCAGTTCGACCTCGTCAAAAACGCGGAAATCGGTAGTGGGGATGCCGCCCGGGCCGCCGGGGATCTCCTTTTTAGGTTCCCTCTTAAAATCGGAGATACAGTGCTTTGCGAAACCGATGTTGCATGCCGCCCCACGGCACTGGCCGCAGAGCGCCTCGCCCCGGCAGCAGTTTTCCAGATCGTTTTCAATCAATGCGGCATTCAAACCTTTCTTATGTCCGTCGTCCATAACATGTCCTCCTTTGAGTAATTTAAGAATGATTTTGAAGTCGGTTTTGAGACAGTATAGCATACGGGATATCTATTTTCCATATATTTAATTAAAATTAAAATAGTATGCGGGATGTCGATATGTCAAAAAAGAGAAGCTGGAATGATAAGATCAGACTTGCCATGGGGGAACTGGAAAATAAAATACAGCGGGAGCACAGGGGGCGAAGCGGAAGCGGCGTCTGGCCTGAACCCGGTAAAGTGGAAGAGTGGAATGCACAGAGGGAGCGGCAGAGAGGATGCGGACAGTATTGCGGCTCCGTGAGCGCTGCTGAGAGAACACAGACCAAAGAGGAGCTTAAGCGGGAACTGTTTCTGAAAAATGTGGCTGTTCAGACGGCCAAATCGGCGGCCTTTCTTCTGGCAGCAGTGGCGCTGATTCAGGGTGTGGTACGGTTTTTGCCGGATTCCATCACCGTGAGCAGCTCTGTGGGAGGCAGGGAACTGCCCATTTACTGTGTGGAGACGGACAAAAAGCAGGTGGCGTTAAGTTTTGATGCGGCGTGGGGGAATGAAGACACCAGGCGGATTTTGGATATCCTCAAAAAACATGATGTGAAGGTGACCTTCTTCATGACCGGCGGCTGGGTACCCGGATGGGCATTCAAGAAAAAGTAAAAAATAGACAGAAGTGTACGTTTTGCAGATGACAAGAGGTAGGGAGAAGAGAGGGCATGGAGGGCGCAAGACCGAGTTGAGGTCTATGTTTAAGGGGATTTCATGAATAGTTGTAAGATAGTGGATGTGCAATAGAAAAGGAGGCATGGTCGTGCCTCCCTTGATATTAATACCCTTTTCGGCAATGCCCATATTTTAATTCTTCTGGCATTGGTTTCCGATAATGTTCCAACCATAATTGCTCACTTCTTTCGTGACTTCAGGGCTTTTTCTACAAGGTCATCATCAATTTCTGCCAGGCGCTGCGCTTTGCTCTTCGGTATGCCGTCTGCAATTAAATTGAGAAAAACCTCTACTTTGCCCTCGTTTTTGATTCTTCTGGCATTGGTTTCCAATAACGCTCCACCCATAACGTTACCCACTCCTTTCACGACATTCTGATACTTTTTTGCAATCTCGTTAATTACATCATTTGCAGTTTCGAGAAGTGTTGTCCTGTCAAAATCCGATAATCGGCCATCCTCTACCAGTTGATCCAGACGCTCGATAATTTCCAGATACTCACTTTTAAGGGTTTCCAATTTAGAAGGATTGTTTTCATACTCTGAAAAAGTTGTTTCTTTTGAAAAAATATAAAAGGGAATCAGCAGAAGCAGATTTTTTTCAAAAATTTCATCCAGTGTATATTGCTGTGTTTTTAAAATTGGCACATCATATTCTATGCTTCCGCCCGGTGTTTTAATCACATATTTGTATGTATTCGGGGTGCTTGTCTTTGCATATCTGAGGTATAACACTGCTGTGTTTGGAAATTCTACAGTAAGCACTTCTTTTGATATGTCCCCCTGATCCAGTGCGATCTGAGCGTCATATTCAAATAACCTGATTAACATTTTGGAATCAGGTGTACTCTGACATTCCCAATGATATGTTTTCCTGACAGCCCCATATACTGCAAAATTTGTATCTGTAATTCTTTTTTCATCCGGTGCGTTTTGTTGATCTATAAAATGTTCATTGGGGAAAAAGGTTATCTGTTCGTCCCCTGTATAATGTTCTCCAAATGACACATTGATGATCGGTATGATTAGTTTGGTGCAATCATTTAAAACAGTACGAAACGCGGAATCATAAATATCTGCCATGTAATTGAAGCCCTTTCGTTAAGATAATATTACCATGGCAGGGTGTTTTTTTCAATCTAGAACTGATGGAACAACAGATATGCCTCCAATGTACGATAGACTTAGCATCTAATTAAGGCCATACCAGACTACCAAACCTTATACAAAACGGTTTGGTAGTCTTTTTCTGTAATGATATCGTGCATTTTCATAATATCCAGTAAATACTTGATAACCACAACCTCATCTTCCGGTAAAACATTTGTAAGTTCTTCTTTCATACGGGGTTCCTTACTTGTAGAAGAATCACTATTAATATATTCAGCTAAATTTTATTTATCAATTCATGTTCCCGCATGGCTTGTGACACAAGGGCATATGATGATGTGGACGAATTTTCATCGGGGAATGATAATAAGCCGGAAATCATATTCTTTCTGATTGACAGGGAAACGTGTGAAATAAAGGATATGGACAGTTCAGGGGATTATTAGAAAATGTATGTCCGGCATAAATATAGTTAAGAGGTGGAGATCATGGAAGAAAAGAAACTGAGAGCTGTATTCTATGCAAGAGTGAGTACAGAGGAAGAAGAACAGCTAAATGCGATTGAGAAACAGATTGAGGAAAACAGGGATGTGATCAAAGCAAAAGGCTGGATTCCGGTTGATGAATATATTGACAAGGGAATAACCGGCACACAGGCAAAAAAAAGAAACGAATATATGAGAATGCTGGGGGATATCGGGAAAGATAAGTTCGATGTTATCGTGGTTAAGGATCAGTCCAGGTTACAGCGGAACACGATGGACTGGTATATATTTCTGAATGAGATTGTACAGAACCAAAAGAAATTGTACCTGTATCTGGAGAATACCTTTTTTGATTCCAAGGATAAATTTATTTTTGGCATCAAAGCGATGATGGCGGAGGAGTACAGCCGGGATTTGAGCAAAAAAGGGAACGCCGCTATCAGGAGAAGGCAGGAAAAAGGGAAACCCATTATTACAAACCGCACATGGGGGTTTAAAAATAGTAATGGCGAAATTCTGATAGATGAAGAGGAGGCGAAACTTGTAACGCGAATTTACGAATTGTTCGCGGATGGATTCGGCGGGCGTGTAGTTGCCAGAACGCTTCGGGATGAAGGAGTAAGGAACCGGAACGGAAAAACTTTGTCGGAGAATACCATTCGTGATATTGTGAAAAATCCGCTTTACAAAGGCACTGCGGTGATGAACAGGGAGCATTTTGATTTTGAAGCGAAGAAAGTAATCAAAAATCCCGAAAGCGAGTGGATTTACAGGGAAGGAATTGTGCCGCAGATTGTCAGCGATGAGTTATGGGAGAGAGCAAATGCGCAGATTAACAGCAGAAAGACCGTAGACAGAACACATAATGTAGGCATCAACAGAGGCAGCCATATTTTATCCTCTAAAATTATTTGCGGTGAATGCGGCTCAAATTATTGGAGAAACAAAAGGCTGGAGGGCGTTTACTGGTATTGCAGCGAGGGGATACGATCCGGAAAGGTCAGGGAAAAGACGGGAATGAAGTGTGTTTCATTGAATTTAAAGGAAGATGAAGTGCTATCTTTAATAGAACACTTGGGCAAAAAGCTTGTTGCGAAAGAAAGGACGGAGGAGGTATTAAGCAATGCTATTAGAAAAATCTATGAAGTGTTATCCGACTCTGGTAACAGTGAAAGCTCGGAGGATATCAGGTCTCAAAAAGAAAGGCTCAACAAAAGAAAAGATGCTTTGATGGATTTACTGCTTGATGGAACGATCGCGAAAGCTGATTATATATCTAAAATGAGTGATCTTGAAAAACAGATCAGGTTATTGAGCGAGAGGGAGATCAGGGTACAGGAAAAGGCGGAAGAAAACGGAAAACTGCTTGAACGGTTGAATGGGGTGAGGGCGCTATTCCGGGACGGAGCGGAAAAAGGGATTGAAGTTCCTCTGATGTGCGCCCATATTGAGCAGATCAGGGTATATGAAAACAGGATTGACATATCTCTTGATTTTCTGAAAAATACAAACTCTATATCTGTAAATTGTGTGAAAAATAAACGGAAAAAAACTTTCGAAATGCCCACGTGAGGGGGTGGAATCTTATCCTGAGGATGTGAGAGCGATTCTGGCGGACGGCCATGACCTTGGCAATCACAGCGAGAACCATAAAAACATGTCCCAGATCTCCGATGAGGAATGTCAGGAGGAGATCAGGAAGGTACATACGAAGGTACAGGAGCTGACGGGCTATGAAATGTGCCTGTTCCGCCCGCCTTACGGGGATTATGACAATCATGTCATAAAAAATGTGCAGAAGTGCGGATACTATCCCATCCAGTGGTCGATCGATTCTTTAGACTGGAAGGACTATGGGGCGGATGATATCGTGAAACGTGTGGTAGAGTCCGACAAGCTGGATAACGGGGCGATCATTCTCATGCACAACGGGGCGAAATACACGGCGGACGCGCTGGAAGCGGTAATTACGGGACTGCAGGAGAAGGGCTATGAGCTGGTGCCGGTCTCACAGCTGATTTATAAGGACAACTACCATATGAAGGCGGATGGTACACAGGTGTCCGGGGAGTAAGGCGGTGGTACAGTTATACAAAATGCACAGATTTTTCTCATACGGTTATATTT